>CALLZA010000698.1 GCA_937858165.1 uncultured Ardenticatenia bacterium | reverse complement strand
CTCTCGGCGTGCGTCTCTGCGTGCCTCCCCGCGGCTGTGCCCCGTCTCGCCCTGTGCGCCCAACTGGCTGCCAGTTTCGGCGTCACCGGGTGGTTGCGGCGAGGCGAGGCGGTGGGCGTCGTCCAGGCCTTCCAGCAGGAGCAGGGCATCCATCTGATCGCCGTCAACGCCGTCGAGGAGTACCTGTCGGCGCTGGCCGGCGTGACCGACCCGGAGCAGAAGCGGCGCATCATCGGCGAGCGGTTCGTGCGCCTCTTCGAGCGCGAGGCGGGCAACCTCGGCCGCATCGACTTCCTGGCCCAGGGGACGATCTACCCCGACGTGATCGAGAGCGCCGGCAAGGGGCGCGAGGCCCGCGTCATCAAGACCCACCACAACGTCGGCGGGCTGCCGGCGGACATGACGTTTCAACTGGTCGAACCACTGCGGATGCTGTTCAAGGACGAGGTGCGGCGGCTGGGCGCGGCGCTGGGGCTGCCCGACGCCATCGTCTGGCGGCAGCCGTTTCCGGGGCCGGGGCTGGCCGTGCGCTGCCTGGGCGAAGTGACCTGGGAGCGGCTGGAGCGGCTGCGGGCGGCCGACGCGGTGTTCCTGGAAGAGCTGGCCGCGGCCGACCTGCTGCGCGAGGGCACCCAACAGGCGTTCGCCGTGCTGCTGCCGGTGCGCAGCGTCGGCGTGATGGGCGACGGCCGGACGTATCAGGAGGTGGTCGCCCTGCGCGCCGTGACAACCGAGGACTTCATGACCGCCGACTGGGCGCGACTGCCCCACGAGCTACTGGCGCGCGTCAGCCGACGCATTGTCAATGAGGTCGCGGGGGTCAATCGGGTGGTGTTCGACATTACGTCGAAGCCGCCGGGAACAATTGAGTGGGAGTAAGAGGAGGCGTTGCAACCGGGATTGATTTGCCGCGTACAGGGGTTAGTATGGTAAGATTAACCGCATATTAGAACAGGAGAGTGCGATCATGAACTATGGCGACACTTTACGAAGGGGTTGGCAAGTAACCTGGAACAACAAGTGGCTGTGGCTGCTTGGCTTCCTGGCGGCGCTCGGTGGCGGCAGCGGGGCGGCGTCGAACTCTAATTACCAGATGGACCCGAGCACGACACCGGGCACCATCTCGCCGGAGCTGGCCGCAGGGCTGACGGGCGCGGCACTGCTGCTGTGCTGCGTCGGCGTGGTCATCGGCATTTTGCTATGGCTGGTCAGCCTGGCCTCCAAGGGCGGGTTAATCACTGCCGTGGCGGAGCTGGATCGCGAGCAGCCGTCGAGCTTCGGCCGCGCCTTCCGGCAGGGCTGGAAAAAGTTGCTGCCGCTGGTCGGCATGACGCTGCTGCTCTTCGCCGTCGTCATCATCCTGGCCATCATCATGGGCGTTGGCTTCGCCGGCACGATTGCTGCGGCTGTGGCCGCGGGCACGAGTGGCGGCAGCGACGCGCTGACCGGCATTCTGGGCACGGCGGGCTTCGTCTTCCTGTGCCTGTTGTGCCTCATCATCCCGTTGACGCTGGTGCTGAACCTCATCTACGCCTTCGCCTATCGCGGCATCATGCTGCGCGACATGCCGGTGATGGACTCCATCCGCCACGGCTGGCGCGTCGTGCGTGAACACCTGGGCGAGATCGTGCTGCTCGGCCTGCTGTTTGTCGTCGTGAACGTAGTGATCGCCCTGATCGCCGGCACGATCATGGGCCTGGTGGGCCTCAGCAGCGGCCTGTTCAGCCTCCTCATGAGCGGCGGCGAACCGACGACGACGCAGATCGTCACGGCGGGAATAGGTATGCTGGCGACGTTTGTCATCTTCGCCATCATCTCGGCCATCTTCACCGCCTGGCGCTCGGCCACGTTCACCCTGGCCTACCAGCAGTGGACGGGCAAGGACACGCTGAAAGACAGCGCCGCGCCAATGCCTCCGGCCGGGCCCATTGTGAGCTAGTCCGTTTAGAAACCGAGTTTCTTCGTAGAAACTCGGTTTCTGTCGTTGTCCGATGCGGGGAGCAGGGCCACCCCTCAAGGTAGCCCTGCTCCTTTTATATGCGCCGCATCGAAAGCGGCTATCATTCGAGCAGAGGACGGTTATCATGGACTATTCGGGGACCTTACGTCGGGGTTGGCAGTTCACCTGGCGCCACAAATGGCTCTGGTTGTTGGCTCTGCTCTCTCTACCTAACCTGTGGAACATTGGCCAGCTGCTCAACCGGAGCAGCATCGGGCCTGTCCTTGACCTCCCCGCGTCCTTGCCGAGCAGCTCTTCTGTCCTAGACTTACTAACTCTCCCGCAGGAGACGACGGTGACGGTATTGGACCGCCTGGCGATGTTGCGGCGCTACCTCGTGCCACTAGCAGTTCTGGTGGTCAAGCTGATCGCGCAGGGTGGTCTGATTTGTGCTGTAGCCCAGTGGGCGCAGGGTGAAGCACCGAGCTTCGGCCGGTCGTTCAAAGCCGGCTGGCGCTGGTTGTTGCCTATCCTGGGCATGACCATTCTCCTTTGCATCCTGCCAGTCATGATGTTCTTTGCCAGTACCCTCATAGACCCCTCCGTCATATTCGGCGACTTCGCTTACATGGACATGTGGTCGCGCAACACGGAGAGGGCCACGGTACTCGCCGAGGGCTTCGCCGCGGCCTTTGTGGTGTCCAGCCTGATGGTAGCCCTCATCTACCCGTTCGCCGTCCGTGGTATCGTGCTCGACCACCTGAGCGCTATACAGAGTATCAGGCACAGCTGGCGCATCATGCGCCATAACATCGGTCCGATCGTTTGGTTCACACTCCCTTTTCTCCTGGTCACCCTGGCCTTGTGGGTGGTAACCAACGTGATTCTGAGCGCCGTCATTCCTTTCGACCAGCTCGCCTACTGGTGGTTGACTGTGGCGATTTCTGAAGGGGGCTCGTCTGGTTTCTATGTCGACGAACTGATTCTTGTCCTGGTTCTGGCCCTTTACGCCCTGCCCTATGTGGTGCCGACCGCGTGGCAGTCGGCGACGTTCACACTGGCCTATTTACAGTGGACGGGCAAGGATGTCCTGGGCTCGGATAAGCCTCTGCTGGATACGACGCCGATGTAACGGGGCAAGAGATGTCGCGCATTGGCATTGACACGGGCGGTACGTTCACCGACTTTATCTGGGTGGACGCGGCGGGGCGGCTGCGGCTGCACAAGGAGCCGAGCACGCCCGACGACCCGTCGCGGGCGGTAGTGGCCGGGCTGGCGGCGAGCGGCGCGCCCGAAGGGGCCGACGTCGTCCACGGTAGCACGGTCGCCACCAACGCCCTGCTCCAGCGGCGCGGCGCGCCCACGGCGCTGATCGCCACCGAGGGGTTCGCCGACGTGCTGGCCATTGGGCGCCAGAATCGGCCCGACCTCTACGCCCTTGTGCCACAGAAGCCGCCGCCCCTCGTGCCGCGCCAATGGCGCTTCGAGGTGCAGGAGCGCATCGGTGCGGATGGCGAGGTCGTCCGGCCCCTGGACGAAGCGTCGCTGGCCGAGGTCGTCGAGCGCGTGGCCGCGGCGGAGGTCGAGTCGGTGGCCGTCTGCCTTCTATTCTCCTTCCTGCGGCCGGAGCACGAACAGCGCATCGGCGCGGCCATCCGCGCCCGACTGCCCGGCATCCACGTGTCCCTCTCCTGCGACATCCTGCCCGAATACCGTGAGTACGAGCGCATGGCGACGACGGTCATCAACGCCACCGTCGCCCCGCTCATGGGCCGTTATCTGGCACGGCTGGCCAAGCGGCTGGCCCCGCGGCGGCTGGCGGTGATGCAGAGCAACGGCGGGATTATCAGCGCCGCGCTGGCCGGGGCACAGGCGGCGCGGACGGCCCTCTCCGGCCCGGCGGGCGGCGTGGTCGGGGCGCGCTTCGTGGCCGGGGCGGCCGGGCCAGAGGGCGCGGGTTATGACGACATCATCACCTTCGACATGGGCGGCACCAGCACCGATGTGGCCCTGTGCGCCGGCCAAACACCGACAACAACCGAAGGGATGATCGCCGAGCTGCCGCTGCGCCTGCCGCTGATCGACATCCACACCGTGGGCGCGGGCGGGGGCAGCCTGGCCTACCTGGACGCGGGCGGCGCGCTGCAAGTGGGGCCGCAGAGCGCCGGGGCGTGGCCCGGACCGGCGTGCTACCACGCGGATTATGAGGCGTGGCGGAGACTGACCGACGACGACCGACCACCGGCTGCCGCGGACACGACGGGCGACCGCCGACGGCAGACTGCGGCTGTCTCTTATACACATCTCCGAGCCCACGAGACCGTACTAGATCTCGTATGCCGTCTTTTGCTTGCAAAAAAAAAAACACCAACACATCCATCGTGCG
>CALLZA010000697.1 GCA_937858165.1 uncultured Ardenticatenia bacterium | reverse complement strand
GCGAAGTATGGGCACCCCGGTGGCGCCCCGGGCCCAGGGGGGTGGGGAGCCTTGGGGCGTCCGGTCGCCGGGGGGCGGGCGGCGGGCCGGGTGGAAGGGCAGGGCCTGCCCCCCGGCCGCCACCAACGCGCCCAGGTAGGCGGCCGCGCGTGCCGGCGCGGCGTCGCCGCCGCCGATGCGGATGGGGTTATCGGGCGAGAAGCCATAGGTCGGGTCGAGCGAGCGCGGGCAGCCGAACTGCGACCCCAGGGGGAAGAAGCTCACGTCACGCACCATCCGCTGGAAGCGGTCGGCGTCGCGCGCCGTCCATAGCTCCGACGGGCTGACGCCGAAGGCGTAGAAGAGTTGTCCCGGATTGGGCCGCACCGTCACCAGGCGGCCGAGCACCGCCCCCTGTGGCGTCGTGCCCGACAGATCGGCTCCCACGCCCGGCGCGCCGCCGACCGTCACCGGGAAGGGCGCGCCCGTTTGCAGCGCTGCGCCCATGGAGCCGTTGATGGCCGCCAGCGCCTCGGCCATCGCCTGCTCCGGCGGGCGGCTGCTGTTCTGCTCTGGCCCGCCGGCCAGGGCCATGACGCCTGCCGGGCTGGTGAAGAGCGTCTGCCCGCCGTTGACACCCATCTCGTAGCCGGCGGGCGGCCAGAAGGAGTAGCCGCCGGACCAGGAGAACTGCTGCGTCTGAGACGGATCGGCCGTGGGCGTGGCCTCGGCCGTCGGCGTGCCTTCGGACGTGGCCGTCGCGTCAGGGATGAGATCGGACAGCGACGGCCGCGTGGCTCGCGGTGTGACGGTGTCGGTCGGCTGGGCGGGCGACTCAGTCGGCGGTTGGGCCAGTGTCGGCGTGGGCAGCGCGGCGGCGGCCGTCGGCGCGACGTCGGCCGGGGCGATGGTCGCCACCGCCTCGTCCGCGCCGGAGTCGCCGCAGGCGGCCAGCAACAGGGTCAACAGGATGGACAAATAGAGGTAAGCGCGCGCGTGGGACATGGGCTCATTTTATCACTTTCGATCCCTGTGATATAGCAAGTGAGCTGGGACGCTTCGTGCGATGCACCTTCTGAGCTGCGTTGCACGTTCCGGGAGGTGGGCGACTGTCAAGCAGGGGCAACGCACTTCAGAAAGTGCGACGCACCCCCACTCAAAGTGCGCGTCACTCCATTTCCCGCTATAGTATCCGCCGATTCATCGAGGGGGTAACACGCATGGCGATCGATTTCGGACGCGAAGTACTGGGCGACTTATCGGTGGTGTCCAAACGCGAGTGGCTGGTCACCAACGGCATCGGCGGCTTTGCCGGCGGCACGCTGGCCAACGTGCTGTCGCGACGCTACCATGGGCTGCTGGTGGCCGCGCTCCAGCCGCCGCTCGGCCGCACGCTGCTGCTGGCCAAGCTGGATGAGACGGTCGAGTATGACGGCATCTACCCCGACAGCGGCCGGCTGACCCCCCTTTACCTCAACCGTTGGGAAGACGGCACCGTGGAGGGCAACGGCCACCACTACCTCAACCGCTTCCACCTGGAGGGCACGACGCCGGTCTGGACCTACGCCATCGCCAACGCCCTGCTGGAAAAGCGCATCTGGATGCAGCCGGGGGCCAACACCACCTACATCCAGTACCACCTGATCCGCGCCACCGGGCCGATGGGACTGACCATCAAGGCGTTGGGCAACTACCGCGACTATCACAGCACGACCATCATCAACGACTGGTCGCCCGACGTGGAGGACGTCGACCACGGCTTGCGGATCACCCTGTTCGACGGGGCGCGGCCGTTCTATCTGTTCAGCGACCGGGCGACGTTCAGCCCGCGCTCCGACTGGTATGAGGACTTCTTCCTGGCCGTCGAGGAGTTCCGCGGCCAGCGCGACGTGACCGAAGACCACCTCTACCTGGCCCAGTTGCAGGTGACGCTGCGACCGGGCGAGCGCTTCGCCGTCGTTGCCAGCACCGAGGCCGCGCCCAACCTCGACAGCGTGCTGGCCTATGGCGATCGCCAGGCCCACGAGGCGGCGCTGCTGGCGCGGGCCGGTGGCCTGGGCAAGTCGGGAACCGGCGACGGGGCGGGCGATGCCTTGCGCCATCTGGTGCTGGCCGCCGATCAGTTCGTCGTCCGCCGGCCGACGGCCGCCGATCCCAACGGCCAGTCGATCATCGCCGGCTACCCGTGGTTCAGCGATTGGGGGCGCGACACGATGATCGCCCTGCCGGGGCTGACGCTGGCCACCGGCCGGCCGGAAGTGGCCGCCAGCATCCTGCGTACCTACGCCCAGTTTGTCGACCAGGGCATGTTGCCCAACCGCTTCCCCGATGCGGGCGAAACGCCGGAGTACAACACGGTCGACGCGACGCTGTGGTACTTCGTCGCCCTGCACGAGGTCGTGACGGCCACCGGCGACGTGGCCCTGGCGCGCGAACTGTTCCCGGTGCTGGCTGACATCATCGACTGGCACATCCGCGGCACGCGCTACAACATCCACATGGACGAGGCCGACGCGCTGCTCTACGCCGGTGAAGAGGGCGTGCAACTGACCTGGATGGACGCCAAGGTCGATGACTGGGTCGTCACGCCGCGCGCCGGCAAGGCGGTGGAGATCAACGCCCTGTGGTACAACGCCCTGTGCATCATGGCCTCGCTGGCCGAACAACTGGGCGAAGAGGCCGGGCGCTACGCCGCGTTGGCCGAGCGCGTGGCCGCCGGGTTCGAGCGCTTCTGGAACGCGCCGCTGGGCTACTGCTATGACGTCCTGGATGCCCCTGCCGGTCCCGACGGCAGCCTGCGGCCGAACCAACTGCTGGCCGTCTCCTTGCCCCATAGTCCGCTGTCGGCCGAGCGGCAGCGCTCCATCGTCGATACCTGCGCCCGCCACCTGCTGACGCCCCACGGCCTGCGCTCCCTGTCGCCGGACGACAAGGCCTACATCGGCCGCTACGCCGGCGACCGGCGCAAGCGCGACGGGGCGTACCACCAGGGCACTGTCTGGGGCTGGCTTATCGGGCCGTTCGTACTGGCCCACCGGCGCGTCTACGGCGACGTGGCCGCGGCGCGCAGCTACCTACTGCCGCTGTTGCAGCACCTGAACGACCACGGCGTGGGCAGCATCAGCGAGATATTTGAGGGGGACGCGCCCTTCGCCCCGCGCGGCTGCACCGCCCAGGCGTGGAGCGTGGCCGAAGTGTTGCGGGCGTGGCGGATGACAGAGACGGAATAAAGGAACCACAGATTACACAGATTTCACAGATTCAAGAACTCTTGAATCTGTGAAATCTGTGTAATCTGTGGTTTCCTCTCTTAAGAGGGAGTAGTGACTGACAGCGAGACGTTGAAGCGAGAGGCGGCCGAGCGGGCGGTGGCGTTTGTCCGGTCGGGGATGGTTGTCGGTTTGGGCACGGGCAGCACGGCCGTCTGGGCCGTCCGGCGCATCGGCGCGCTGCTGGCCGCGGGGCAACTGGAGGGCGTCGTCGGCGCTGCCACCCACCGGGACACGGCCCGCCCGGCCGCGGCCTTTTTCCGGGGAGTCGGGCCGACCCTCGCCCGGCGGTCGGCCCAAAGCAGAACATAGCCCTTTTTCCCCACCCCCTGCTGCTCCCCCTGCCGCTCCGCCACCTCCGCCACAGCGTCGACCGGGTGGACCACCGCCTCCAGTTCCAGGGGCGATTCGAGCGACGCAACCACCGGCACAACAGATGGCCAAGATCGAGCCAATGCAGCCGGTTCCCCAAGCGCTGCGGACGACGCTACCGGCCATGGGCGCTCTCGACCCCAGCTCGCGTCCTGCCGATCCCGGACAGCGCGTCGAGCCAGCGAACGCTCGTACCATTGAAGGATGGGCCGCTCGCAAAGCTGCTCCTGCCGCAACCGTTCAGCCCGCGACTCCGGCTGCCGTGCACTCGCCGGCTCCTGCGGAGGCCGCGACCTCTGCCCAAGGCCATCGAGGACTGCTCGCGGCGCATCTCGCGCGCTTCCTCGATGGCGTCTCGGGTCCGGACGTCAACGCGTTCGTCGCTGTGGACCCTGCGCGTGCTCGACTGAGACTGCCCGGTCAGCCCCAGTTGTGCGCCGCCGATCGGGACGCCAAGGCTCGCGCCAAACGACGTGGTGTCGACCGCCTCGGTCGAGTCGACGGTCGTCGTGCCTGTCTCTTATACACATCTGACGCTGCCGACGAGCGCTCTACGGTAGATCTCGGTGGTCGCCGGATCATTAAAAAAAAACACTCTATTACTAACGCTCATCACCGTTTATTGCAACAAATGATTTGCATTCTATGAACAACACGATATCAATGACACGTGCAAGGAATACGATGTTACGATCAAATGGTATCG
>CALLZA010000696.1 GCA_937858165.1 uncultured Ardenticatenia bacterium | reverse complement strand
CGGCCAGCAGCATCCTCGCCGACAACAGCAGGGCCAGCAGGACGAACCGCCCTTCGAAGCGCGACCCGCGCCGGGCTGCCGGCGGCGAAGGATCGGGGCCGGGGTCGGCCGGGAAGTCGGGATAGAGCGGCTCGTCCAACGGCGCGGCGGCAACAGCGCGACCGCTCCCCAGCGCCATCCCCGCACTCGCCGCCATAGCCGGGGCAATGGCCGAACCGACGCCATCACCCGACCAGCGCGGCGGCTCGGCCACGGACACGGCGGCCACCGGCAGGGCCACCGCCGCGGCTCCCTCGTCCTCGGTCATGTACTGCCGATAGACGGGGCACGTCTCGTATTGCAAAGACAGGCAGTAATTTTCCTGATGGATGGAGCTAATCGGAATCGGAAAACGCGAGCGGAAGCAGTGGTTGGCCTCCGACGGGAACGCCAGGGATGTGCCCGGGTCGCCCGGCGTGCCCAGAAAGGGGCAACGGCCGGGCGGCGGGTTGGCGTTGCTGGCCGCGGGGGCGCGGCGCAGCAGGGGTGGTCGATAGGGAGCGCTACGTTGCATGGCTCATCTGGTCCCTTACAGCGTCAGGAGGTCGCCTCTTCGCCGATCTTGCCGGGCTTGCCGCTGAACATGGTCGCCAGCCCCTTGCCGGCGCGCCGGGTGTCGTTGCCCGCGGCCTGGTCGGTTGTCGTGTTTTCGATCGAGTACGCGGAGTCGTTTTCGTAGCGGTAGTAGCCGTAGTAGTTGGCGTTCTTGCGCGGCACGCGATTCATCACGACGCCGACCACGTGCGCCCCGGCCCGCTCCAGTTGGGCCAGCATCGCCCGCGCTGCTTCAGCGTGGGTCTTGCCCGGCTGGATGACCAGCAAGACGCCGTCAACCTTGGCCGACAGAACAGTCGCGTCGGACACGACAAAGGGCGGGCTATCGATGATGACCACCGATGCCGACTCCACCAGGCGCGCCAGAATCTGCACCATGCGCGCCGAGCCGAGCAGTTCGGCCGGGTTGGGTGGCAGGCTGCCACTGGTGATCGCCGCCAGGTCTTTAACCTTGGAGTAGCGGGCCACGTCGCGGATGTCCATCTGGCCGCGAAAAACGTCGCTCAGGCCGATCTGATTGGACATGCCCAGAGCGCGGTGGACGCGCGGCCGGCGCAAGTCCCCTTCCAGCAGGATGACGCGCTTGTTGGCCTGGGCCATCACGGCCGCCAGGTTCGTCGCCACCGTTGTCTTGCCCTCGCCGGAGCCGGGGCTGGTGATGAGGATGGTCTTCAGCGGCTTGTCGACGCTGGCGAACTCCAGGTTCGTGCGCAGTGTGCGGAACGTTTCGGCCATCGGCGAGCGTGGATTGGACGTGACGAAGGGCATCCCCTCGCTCTTCTCCATGGCCGACTCGTTGACCACATAGCCGACGACAGGCAGGCCCAGCACGTTCGCCACGTCTTGCGGTGTCTTCAGCGTGTCGTCCAGGTACTCCAGCGTGAACGCCAGCGTGCCGGTCAGCAGCAGCCCGAGGAGCGCGCCCATGATGACGTAGCGCAGCGGCCCGGCCTGAATGGGCACGTTCGACGCCGCGGCCCGCTCCACCTGCACGACGTTGGGCGTGTTCTCTAGGCGGGCCAGGCGGACGGCTTCGTAGTTGCTCAGCAGCGTCGAGTAGAGCTGGCGGTAGAGTTCGAGGTTGGCCTGTTCGATGTCGCGCAGGTCGGCCGAGGTCAGGGCCGCTACCTCACTGGTCGTCGGCGCGATGAGGCCGGCATACGTATCCTGGGCCAGTTCAAGCTGGAACTCCTTCTGGGCCAGCAGGGTGCGCTTCTCATTCATCAGGTTGCGCTGTTCCAGCGTCAGCGGCGCGGGCAACTGCCCGGCGATGGCCTTGGGCGTCAGATCGTCGATGTCCTGCTCCAGGCGAGTGATTTCGCCCAACAGGGAGTTGATCTGCGCCTCCAGGGCGGCCTTCTGCTGCTGGATCTCCTCCGTCTGGACACCGAGCGACTGCTCCGAACGCTGCTCGATCTGCGTCTCCAGGTTGGACAACTCTTGCTCGACCTCGGCTACCTGGGCCTGCAAGCTCTCTTCGGAGGAGGAGAAACGCGAGGTTTGCAGCGCCTCGTTCTGCTCGATGAGCACCTGAACGAGGGTGTTGGCCATCAGGGCGGCGCGCTCGGCGTCGGTGTCGCGGACGACGACCTCCAGCAAGCCCGTCTCGCCGACGCGCGCGGCGCGAATCATGGACGGCCGCAGCGTCGCGCCGACCTTCTGGCTGGCCGCGTCCAGGATGGGCTGGGTAAATAGCAACTCCAGATAGGTGTCGGCCATCTCTTTGTTGGCCTTCAGCGTGGAGGAGCTGGAGGCGCTGCTATTGCGCACTGGCTCCATGACCAGGATTTTGGCCCGGGCGGTGTACTCCGGCGTCTGGTAAAGGTTGAGGACGTAGCCAATGCCACCGCCCACCAGCAGCCCGATGGTCAGCAGCCAGGCCCAACGACGAATCATCTGAAGAATGAGCTTTAGTTCCATACCTGTACTACCTGTCAATACAGTCTTCTACCCGTACAGCTTACACCGCTTGGGGCGATCGTTGAGGAAAAAAGGGGTGAAAAATAGCCGGCCCGGCGTGGATTCATCCGGCGATGGCGCGGGCAGTCGCCCGGTCGCGGCCTCAGACGACGGCGGCCAGCGCCTCGGCCGCCGCCGCGACCACCACCTCCACGTCGCCCAGCGATAGGCCGGGGTAAAGCGGCAGCGTCACTTCCCGGGCGGCCACGTCGTCGGTGATGGGCAGCGTCGGACCGTCGTCGCGCCGGTAGTAGCTAAAGTGATGCACCGGCGGATAGTGGATGCTGGTCTGGATGCCGCGGGCCTTCATCTCGGCCATGAAGCGCAACCGGTCGACCCCCGCCGGCAGCAGCACCGGCCGCAGGTGATAGGCCGGCGCGCCGCGCGTCGTGGTGTAGGGCAGGCCCAGGCCCGGCGCGGCAACAGGCAGCAACGCGCGATACGCCTCGTCCAGCCGCGCCCGCCGCCGGTTGTTGTCGGCCAGCTTGGCCAGTTGCGCCCGGCCGATGGCGGCGCGAAGCTCGTCAATGCGATAGTTATAGCCGGGGGCGACGACGTCGTAGCTGAAGGCGTGGCCGCGGTGGCGGTCCCAGGTCAGGGTGGTCATGCCGTGGGAGCGCAACAGGCGCAGCCGCTCGGCCAGCGCGTCATCGTCGGTTGTCACCATGCCCCCCTCGCCGGTGGTCATGTTCTTGTTGCTGAAGAAGCTGAAGCAGCCGATGCGCCCCCACACGCCCAGGGCGCGGCCGTCGAGCGTCGCGCCG
This sequence comes from uncultured Ardenticatenia bacterium, assembly GCA_937858165.1. Taxonomy (GTDB): domain Bacteria; phylum Chloroflexota; class Anaerolineae; order Promineifilales; family Promineifilaceae; genus Promineifilum. Next base: position 1,014 of record CALLZA010000696.1, on the reverse strand, counting down.
GGGGCGTGGGCCACATCTTCGACCACGTCCAGCCCATGGCGCTCGGCCAGGGCCAGCAGCGCGGCCATGTCGGCGGCGTGCCCGGCGTAGTGGACGACGATGATCGCCCGCGTGCGCGGCGTGATGCGCGCCGCCGCGTCGTCGGGCGACAGGCTCAGATCGTCGGCGCTGCGCACGTCGGCGAAAACGGGCGTCGCCCCGGTATAGCGCACGGCGTTGGCCGTGGCCACGAAGGTCAGCGACGGGACGATGACCTCGTCGCCCGGCCCCCAACCCAGCGCCAGCCCGGCCAGGTGCAGCGCGGCGGTGCAGTTGGTGACGGCCAGGGCGTGGCGCGCCCCGGTCAGCGCGGCAAAGTCGGCCTCAAACGCCGCCGTCACGCCGCCCATCGACAGCCAGCGGCGGCGCAGCACGTCGAGCACGGCCGCCTCCTCTTCCGGCCCCAGGTCGATGTCGGCCAGGGGAATGCGCCAGACTCCGTTCGGCTCGGCCATGTCGTTACCCCCCCACCGCCAAGTGCGACCCGCCCGAACCATTGACCGAGAAAACGGCCGGCCGCTCCGGCGGCAGGAAGTCGGCCCGCAGCCGGTCGAAGTCCTCGACCGCCCGTTCGTAGTCGTCGGCCCGACCCAGGTCTTGCCAGTAGCCGTCGAACGCGTAGCCGGTGACGATCTCGCCGGCAGCGATGAGGCGCTTCACCAGGTCGGGGAAGTCGAGGTAGGCGTTGCGAGGGATGAACTCCAGCACGCGCGGCTCGAAGACGTAGATGCCCATGCTAACCATAAAGTCGTAGGTTGGCTTCTCGATGTAGCCGGTGACGTGGCCGGCATCGTTTTGCTGGATGACGCCGAGATCGATGTAGACCTGCCGGCGGTGCATGGCGTTGGTGGCCGGCGCGCCGCCTGTCTCTTATACCCATCTGACGCTGCCGACGAGGCGTCTAGTGTAGATCCCGGGGGGCGGCGTATCCTAAAAAAAAAAAAAAAAAAAAAACAAAACGAGGATAGCAGAACG
>CALLZA010000695.1 GCA_937858165.1 uncultured Ardenticatenia bacterium | reverse complement strand
CTTCTGCACTGCGGCTCGCTGATCGTTTGCTGCTTGCTTTTCCATCGTATTAGCAGCACTCACTTTTGCGATCGCCGTTTATGCCGTTTCGCTGTCGCGTGTGCTCCTGTTGATATCGTCCCTATGCATTTTTTTTTTTTCAAGCAGAAGCCGGCATACGATATCTAGTCCGGTCTCGTGGGCTCGGAGATGTGTATAAGAGACAGGTCACCAGCCGCGCCCGCGCCTCGTCCAGCGTCGCCGCGCCGCTCATGGCGGCCAGAGCTACGTCGGCCGCCTCGACGGCGACGGCGAACGCCGCCGGGCCGCCGCCGTGGTAGCTGGCCGGCAGAAACGGATGGCCGGGGCCACAGCCGGCCAGCGCGCCCAGGAAGAGGTTGCCAAAGCCGTCGGGGTGCAACTGGCTGACGCGGCGGATGAGCCGGGCGACGGCGTGACAACGTTCAATGTCGATCCGGCCCTCGGGCGTGGCGATCTCGACCGAGGCGAAGAGGCCGTCGGCGGCCATCAGCAGGTCGGGGATAAGGTCGAGCCAGGTCGCGTCGTGGCCCAGCCCCACCGGGCCGAGACTCACGTAGTCCGCCCCGGCGGCGCGCCAGGTCGTGGCGAACGCCGCCGCGCCCTCGGCCGCTCGGTCGCGCGGCAGCCAGTCGGGGAACGGTGTCGCGCCCACCCGCGTGGACTGGACGCGCCAGGGGAACGCCGCGCGCGCCGCGGCCAAAAACGGCGCGAACTCGGCCGGGTCGCCCCCCGGCTCACAAAACAGCGTAACCGACCGAATTTCCATCTCTCCTCCAGGTGCGTCGCACATTCCGACGTGCGTCACACCTTCTGCAAGGCGCATTCCCCGAAGGCGCAACCCACTGTCCCCAGTGACCACGCCAGAAAGCGGGTCGCACCGCGGCCCATTTGACAGCCGCCGTCTTCCCGTTAGAATGACCCCTATCAAACCACAGATTGCACAGATTTCACAGATTCGGCTCTGAAATCTGTGTCATCTGCGAAATCTGTGGTTTCTGTCTGCAAGGCTGCTTGGTTACAACCAGAATGAACGACGCAACCCCCACGGGCGACGGCCCGATCAGCACCCAGCCCGAGGGCAATCCCGACTTGGGTATGCCCGGCGACAGCCCCCTGGCCGATTCGCCCATGCCCGAAGCGCCTGACCTCGCGCCCGATTCGACCGAGCCAAGAGGCGCTGAGGCCACGCCCGATGAGGCCGCGCCGCCGGCCGATGATGTGCCCGACGATACCCCGCCGCTGCCGGGTGAAACGGCCACCGATGAATCGCTGACCGAAGAGCCGGCTACCGATGATCTGTTCACCGGCCAGTCGGCCGAAGCACCACTAACTGAAGAGCCGGCCGCCGACGAACCGACAGATGAGTCAGCGCCGGCCGACGCCCGTCCCGAACCGCGCCGTCTCTCCCGCGGCGAGCGCGAGGTGGTTGACCGGACGCGCCAGCGTTTCGCCGCCTGTGGCCGCTGCGGTTACCTCATCGCCGACCTGTACCTGCTGTTGGGTGAGGAGGCGCTGCAGGTGGCGGCCATCGCCGCGCGTGACGGCTGGCTGCGGCTGGAGGGGGGCGACGACGCGCTGCGGACGCTGCTCATCAATGCCTTCGGCGTGCGGCTGGACATTGCCTATGAGGCCATGGACGGCGCGTGCCCGGAGTGCCGGCGGCGCTACGTCTTCGCCGCCCTCGACGACGGCCGCGCCCGGCTCAGACTGCGGACGTAAGAAGCTCGCGCCAAGAGTGCCAAGAACTTAGCGCCCTTGGCGTGTGCTCTTCTCCCCTCGCTGCCGCGCGGCTTCGAAGAGGAGAACGCCCGCGGCCATCGCCGCGTTGAGCGACTCGGTCGCGTCGCGCATGGGGATCGTCACCCGCCCGGTCGCCAGTCGCTCGGCTTGCGCCCCCGCCCCTTGCGCCTCGCTGCCGATGAGCAGCGCCGCCGGCCGCTGCCAGTCGACGGCAGTATAGGCCACACCGTCGCGGGCCGCGGCCAGCCATACGTCCAGTCCGTCCGTCAGGCGGTGGATGACCTCCCAGTTCTCGGCCCACACCGGCAGGCGCAGGATGGCCCCCATGCTGCCGCGGACGACCTTGGGGTTATACGGGTCAACGCTGCCCGGCCCCAGCAGCACGCCGTCGGCCCCGGCGGCGGCGGCCGTGCGCAGGATCGTGCCCAGATTGCCGGGGTTGTTGATGGCGTCGAGCACCACCAGCAGTGTCGGCGCGGCGGGCAGCGGCCGCGGGGCCAACGGCAGCACCGCCAGCACGCCCGGCGCCGTCTCCGTATCGCTCATGGCCTTCATGACCGGCTCATCGACCAACGCCGGCTCAATGCCCAGCGCGGCCAGCAGCGCCTGTTCCTCATCGCCCGCGGCCCAGGCCGGCGTGGCATAGAGCGCGCGCGGCGCCACTTGCGCCGCGGCCAGTTCGCGCAGCCAGCGCGTGCCCTCGACGACGAACGCCCCTTCCTCATGCCGAAAGCGCCGCTCAGACAGCAGCCGGCGGACGTACTTGACCCCTGCGTTGCTGCGGCTGGTGATCATGGAGGGAGTATACAGAGGCAGTAGGCAGTTGTCAGCAGGCAGTTGTCAGTGGGTCAGTTGTCAGTGGGTCAGTTGTCAGCGGTCAGCGGTCAGCGGTCAGTAGGCCAGACGAGAACCGGTCACCCGCCATTCCCACTCGTCACTGCCGGAAAATAGACAAAATCTGTCGGAAACCACGGCGTAGGCGTGGTCGACGGCGTTGGCGTGGGGGTAATTGTCGGCGTGGCGCTGGGGATGGGGGTCAGCGTGGGCGTAGACGGCTGGCCGACGGTGAAGGCGTGGGCGTAGGTGCGGCCGTTGAACGTCACCTCGAACCGCCATGTGCCCGTCTGCACCGTCGTCGGGAAGTTGTAGGCCCAGTACCAGTAGGACAGGGGCATGTGGGCCGTGCTGCTGCTGTGGCTCCATTGCGCATAGACCGTGCCGTTGGGGGCGACGATGCGGTAGAGGCTGGGCAGGCTGCTCAGTTGGTCGTGGTAGAAGGTCGTGAAGATGATGCGGTCGCCGGGCTGGAACTGGGTCGACTCGTGGGTGACGTCGGGCGCCGGGCACGTCCGCCGCTCCACCGCCGCCGTGCCGGTCATCACCTTGTTGACCGCCGGGTCGTGGTACTCGCGCTGCTGTTCCCACCAACTCCCGCCGTCCAGCGGGTTGCAACTGCCGCCGTAGGGATCCATCAGTTGCCCGCCGGGCGCGTATAGCTCAAAGTGCAAGTGCGGCCCGCCGGAGTTGCCGCTGCTGCCGACCAGCCCGAGGTACTCGCCACGTGTGACGGCCGCGCCAACGGGCTTGGGCGTCAGCGAGTCGCGCTTCAGGTGGCCATACCAGGCGATGGAGCCGTCGGCGTGGCGCACGTAGACGGCGTTCCACTGGCCGCCGCTGCCGCTGGCTCTTATACACATCTGACGCCTCCGACGAGCGCTCTAGGGTAGATTTCGGTGGTGGCCGTATCATTAAAAAAAAAAAAGGCAGCTGTGAGAGGGGAGTATGGAGGTGTAAGGGAAGGAG
>CALLZA010000694.1 GCA_937858165.1 uncultured Ardenticatenia bacterium | reverse complement strand
TATTTGCAGTGAAGTCCTCGGTGTGTGCTCTTCGTCTTTTTTTTTTTCAAGCAGAAGACGGCATACGAGATCTAGTACGGTCTCGTGGGCTCGGAGATGTGTATAAGAGACAGCCCTTGCTCCCCTGCTCTTCCTCAGCGGCGCTCTCGCCGGCCTCTCCCTCCACACCTACATGGCCGCGCGGGCCGTGCCCATCTTCTATGCGCTTTATTGCGCCTATCTGGCTGTGTTCCATCGCGCCGCGTCCCGGGCGCGCTGGCGCGGCATTGTCGCCTTCTGGCTGGCGCTAGCGGCCGTCGCCCTGCCCCTGGTCGCTTTCCTGCTGCTCAACCCCGGGGCCGAGGCGCGCATCGGCGAGGTCGATGCGCCGCTGCGGGCGCTGCTGGCCGGCGACCCGCGGCCGGTGCTGCTCAACGCCGCCCAGATCGCCGGCGGCTTTGGGCTGCGCGGCGATCCCTTGTGGCGGCAGGGCATCGCCGGGCGGCCGGTGTTCGACCCCGTGTTGGGCGTGCTGTTCTACGGCGGGCTGTTGCTGTGCCTGTGGCGCTGGCGCGAGCCGCGCCACGCTTTCTTACTGTTATGGCTAGGCGCGTCGGTCATTCCCAGTCTAGTGACGGTGGACGCGCCGAGCACGATTCGGATGATCAATGCGCTGCCGGTGTTGATGCTGTTCCCGCTGCTGGCCGGGCAGGCGATGGTGCGCTCCCTGAGGGGATTTGGCAAGGCACCTTACAACGAATCTGTCAAGCCAAATACGGCTCGACTTATCCACTTTTGCCCCCAGTTATCCACATTGTGGACAAGGTTATCCACAGACTTAATCACAGCCATCACGGGTGGAGCGCTGGTGTTGCTGTTTCTTTATCACGGCTGGGCCACCGTCGACGGCCTGTGGCGTATCTGGCCGGCCAACGACGAGGTGCAGTTTGTCTGGCAGGCGGCGCTGACCGAAGCTGGGGCGCATCTCGATGCCGCGGCCGAAGCCGGGCCGGTGGCCGTCGGCGGCTGGACGCCGGACACGATCGACCCGCCAACGCTGGAGTTGACCCTTCGCCGCGACGATCTGCGCCTCGCCTTCTTCAACCCCACGGAGAGCCTGATACTGCCCGATCCCGGCGGCGGCACGGCGCGACTGGTGCGCCCGGCCATCTTGCCCCTTGCACCGGAGTTGGAACGCCTCACCGGCCTGTGGGCAGTTCTACCCGACGGAGCTGCGACGGGGCGGCAGTTCGCCCTCTACCACTATGACGTGACGCCCGCCATTCGCCCGACCGTCGACGCCGACGTCGTCTTCGGTGGCGAGGTGCGCTTTCTAGGCTACGACCCCGGCCCTACGTGCGCCGACTCGACCGCGCCCTGCACGCTGACCACCTACTGGCGCGTCATGGCCCCCACGGGCGAGCCGCGCCGCTTCTTCCTCCATCTCGTCGACCCCGACGGCGCGCCCCTGGCCCAGGACGACCGCCTCGGCGCGCCGGCCGAGCATTGGCGCGCCGACGACATCGTTGTGCAACTGCTGACCGTGCCGCGCACCGACGGCGAGTTGCGCCTGGGTGTTTATGACCCAGCGGACGGGGGGCGGCTGCTGACGCCGGAGGGAGAGTATTTAGTGATCAGTAGGTCAGGGTCAGTAGGTCAGTAAGTCGGACTGACCTACTGACCCGCTGGCTCACGGCGTCACCCGCCCTAAGTCCCGCGGGAAGAGCGTCGCCAGCCGCACATTGGGCAGCCCCAGCAACTGCATCAGCAGTCGCTCCAGCCCAATGGCGAACCCGCCGTGGGGCGGCATTCCGTGGCGAAACGCCTCCAGGTAGGTCTCGAACGGCGCAGTCGGGTAGCCGGCGCGAGCCAGCGCCGCCAGGTAGTCGTCGTAGCGGTGCAGTCTCTGGCCGCCCGTCACTAGCTCAGTGCCCCGGAAGAGCAGGTCGAACGAGTTGGAGTAGGCCGGGCGCGCCGGGTCGGGGTGGGTGTAGAACGGCCGCTTGACCATCGGATAGCCGGTCACGAACAGGAAGTCGCTGCCGTGCTCGCGCTGCGCCCACTCGCCCAGCCACCGTTCGTCCTGCGGTGACAGGTCGGGTTCGCCACGCACGTCTTCGCCACGTAGCCGCAGGATCAACGCTTGGGCGTCAGCAAAATGGATGTGAGGAATCTCGGCCGGGACCACGGGCAACGCCACTTCCAACAGGGCCAACTCGGCCCCACATCGCTCCTGCAGGTGGTCGAAGATGCCGGCCAACACCTCGCCCAGCAGCCCCATGACCGTGAAGTGATTGTCGATGAAACCGAACTCCACGTCGAGACTGACGTACTCGTTGACGTGGCGGATGGTGTCGTGCGGCTCGGCGCGAAAGACCGGTCCGACCTCATAGACGCGTTCAAAGACGCCGACCATGATCTGCTTGTAGAACTGTGGGCTTTGGGCCAGGAAGGCGGGGCGGCCGAAGTAGTCGAGCTGGAAGACGTTGGCCCCGCTCTCCGTGGCCGAGGCGACGATCTTGGGCGTCTGCACTTCGGTGAAGTGGCGGGCGTTCAACGTGGCCCGGAAGTCGGACATCGCCGCCGCGGCCAGACGAAAGACGGCCCGGCGCGCCGGATGGCGGTTCAGCACGACGGCGTGGTCGAGCAGCGTCGGCAGGGCGGCGTTAAGCTGGCGCTTGTGCAGCGGCAGCGGCGGGGCGTCGGTCACGGGCGTGATGACTGTCAAGGTCAACTGCTGTAGCTCTATCTTGCCAGGGGCTTGATCATTGGCCGTGACGCGACCGCGCAGCCCGACGACGCTCTCCAGCGCCAGCCCGGCCAGCGGGGCCAGGTCGGCCTCGTCCTCGGTCACCGCCTGGATCGTCCCCCAGCCGTCGCGCACCACGACGAACGTCACCCCGCCCATCCGCCGGACGGCGTGGAGCCAGCCGCGCACCGACACCATCTCGCCCACGTGTTCCCGCGCTTCCACCGTGCGTATCGCTGTCATGTCTCATTCTCCTTGTAGGAGTTCAACGCCCAGATGCAAGGACGCACAGCCACCAAGGCACTTCTTCCTTAGCGCCTTTGCCGCTTAGCGCCTTTGCGTGAGCTCTTCGCCAACAAAAAAGCCCTCGTCCTCTAAATTGGAGGACGAGGGCCACAAAGCCTTCGTGGTGCCACCACCATTCGCCCCACGTGGGGGCCTCATGCAGTCGAGCCACTACTGGTTCAACCGCCGCGCGCGCTAACGGGCGCACCCGGAGGCGACTACTGCGGCAGGCCAATGGGCCATAACCGGTTCGCCGTCCGGCTCAGGGGTGTCGTCTTCGAGACCCGGAGGCAAGGCTCACAGCGGCCGTCTTGCTCTCTGGGCACCGGGCAGTCTCGTTGACCTGTCCCCATCATCGCCTGTGTGTGTTCGGTTAGGGGAAATACTAGCCGATGACAGGCTGCTTGTCAACGGACAGTGGACGGCCCTGTTATGCTTCAGCGAATCTGACACCCTATAAGAGAAAAGCGAAAATGTCACCCAAATGGATAAGGTGATATTGAACGAGAAAGAACAGAAACGGTTGATGGTGCTCAACGAGGTATTGGCTGGGCG
>CALLZA010000693.1 GCA_937858165.1 uncultured Ardenticatenia bacterium | reverse complement strand
TTTTTTTTTTTCAAGCAGAAGACGGCATACGAGATCTAGTACGGTCTCGTGGGCTCGGAGATGTGTATAAGAGACAGGTTCTTGCGGAAGCGATAGTTCATCACCGAGTCGAGTTGGTCGCCTAGCAGGAAGGCGCTGGCGTCGGGCCAGACCTCGCCCACCAGCGGGCCGTCGGCCTTGTAGCTCTTGGCGTAGGGGCGGAAGTCGCGCCACCAGTTGTGGCTGATCTCGTCGGCCACGTCGAAGCGCCAGCCAGCCACGCCGCGCTGATACCACGTCTCGACGACGCTGTTGTTGTCGTAGGCGTAGATATAGTCGCGCACGTCGGCGCTGCCGTCCTGGAGCACGGCCAGCGAGTCATAGCCAAACCAGCCGGTGTAGTCGCCCGTGCCGCAGGGGATGTCGTTGTTGAGGAACTCAAACCAGCTCCGGTACGGGGACGTGAGCGACTCGCACGCGCCGATGAAGTCATTGTCCGCGTAGCGGTGGTAACGGTCAAAGTACTCGCTGTCGGACGAGGTGTGATTGAACACGCCGTCGACGATGAGCTTCATCCCGCGCGCGTCCATGGCGGTGATGAGGGCCTGGAAGTCAGACAAGCTGCCCAGACCCATATCGACCGACATATAGTCGTCGGTATCGTAGCGGTGGTTGCTGCGGCCGGAGAAAATGGGGGTCGTGTAGATGGTGTCAAAACCGGCCGCCTGCAGGTAGTCGAGCTTCTCCATGAGGCCGGCCAGGTCGCCGCCGTAGAACTGCGTGCCGTACTCGTTGAAGTAGGGGCCGGGCGTGCGCGGGTCGCCGATGAGCGTGTTCCAGGGCGAGCGGAAGAGCACGTCCTGGTCGCCGTAGAAGACCGGGCAGGGCAACTCCTCGTTCCCCGGCTGGCAGTAGTCGCGCGCCGGGTCGCCGTTGCGGAAGCGGTCGGGGAAAACCTGGTAGACGTTCGCGCCCTTCAGCCAGGCGGGGGTCTGGAAGGCGGGGTCATAGACGGTCAGCTGGAAGCCCTCGGCCCCCTGGTTGTCGCTGGCCGCGCCCGTGCCGCCCTGGTTCAGATTGTCGTGGGGGCCGCCATGGTCGTCGCCATACCAGTCAACGTCCAGCCCGTCGGTCACCTTGAAGTGGTAATAGAGGATGGCTGGGCTGTTGGGCGTATCGAGGGTGAGGGTCCAGAAGGCGTAGCCGCCCACGTCCTCCAGATAGCTCATCGGGTAGTCGATCGGGCCGGAAGTGCTCGGTGGATTAGTGGACGGGTCATAGGTATAGACGCGCACATCGACGCCGTCCACGTCGAGCGGGATGGTGCGGAAGCGCAACGTCACGTCGGTGTCGGCGGCCACCGCGCCGAAGGGGCTGCGGTAGTAGGCGTCGAAGGTGTCGTGACGAAGGCCGCTCCACTGGATGTCGCCGTCGTCGACGGTGTAGCTCCAGTTGAAGCCGGTAAAGCCGTAGTGGTTGTTCGAGTCCCCGCACCCGTTCTCATTGCAGTTAAACAATTGATACTCGACAGTCGTGCCGTTGGGCTGGGCTGGCAGCACCACTTTCCAGTTGGACGGATCGGGGCCGTTGGTATCGTCGTAGGTGCCGAAATACTTGGTATATGCGTTGCCGATCTTGGTCTCGACCCCGGCTGTTTCGCCCGACACGGTGTTGCTCTCGATCCAGACGGTGACCGTCTCGGCGCTAGTGGGCGTGGCGGGCACGCGGGCGATGTGGTTGCGGTAGGTCGCCGCCTCGGCCGACGGCCGCAGCGACACAAGGAGGGCCAGGGCCAACACGGCCGCAGCCACAACGCGGAACAGGTGACGACGAAGGGAGCTGGACACGATCATCGTTGAACCTCAGTGAGAACAGTGTATTTGGAATCAGTAAACGCAAAGGGCAGCACTGACATACAGCACTGCCCCTTCTTCCCACTACAAAGTATACGCATTCTCGTTGCCAAATCAAGTAAAAAGTACTGGCAGAAAGGGGCCAAGTTCCAGCTAAACCCTGAACTTAAGCCCTGATTTTCCCTGTTGACATCTGGCCCAAGCATAGTACTATATACCGTGAGAAGGAAGGAGCAGCGCGTTGTTTGCGCTGCTCCTTTTTCATTGGTGTGTGTTGATAATTTCATAGTGCAGGAGGCTTCTCGTGCTCGAACAGGACTCGCGTCCCCCTATGCCCGGCCCCAGTCGCGATTGGCTGGCGGCGCTGCTCTTGCGGCGGCAAAGCCGGCTGATGCCGCGCTTCACCGCCGCCTTCGTCCGCTTGCGGGCCGCCCCGCGCGCTGCCCGGCGGCGGCTCCAGCGCCGCGCGGCCCTCTCCCTCGGTGGGGCGGCGCTGCTGCTGGCCCTCTCCGGCAGCCCGCTGCTCATCCCCACGGCCCAGGCGGCGACGATCACCGTTAACAGCGGCCAGATCGCCGTCAACGTCTCTGACGGCCAGTGCTCCCTCATCGAAGCCATCAACAACGCCAACACCGATAGCGACACCTCCGGCGGCGACTGCGCCGCCGGCGCCGGGGCCGACGTCATCAACCTGCCTGGCGGCGCGTTCACCTTCACCACGTCTTACATCTACGACGCCGGCAACAACGGCCTGCCCACCATCACCTCCGACATCACCATCAACGGCAACGGCTCGCAGCTCAATCTGGGTGGCGCGGCCGTGGGCATTCGCCTGGCGCGAGTCAGCGCCAGCGGCGACCTGACCGTGGTCGATACCACCGTCACCGGCGGCTACATGTACGACGCCACCTTCGGCGGCGGCGTCTTCCGCGTCGAAGGCGGCAGCCTGACGATCGACAGCAGCACCCTGATCAGCAACGCCACGCGCAGCTACGGCGGGGCGATCTTCGCCCTCGACAACGCCACGCTGACCATCACCAACGACAGTGTCATCACCGGCAACGCCGCCTTCCGCGGCGGCGGTGTTTACTCGAGCGAGAGCACGACCACTCTCTCAGAGAGCGACATCAGCGGCAACTACGCCGAGCGCACCGGCGGCGGCATCCAGGCCGACCGCGGCTCCCTGTCCATTAGCGCCAGCACCATCAACGACAACGGCTGGGAACCGGGGCAGATCGGCGTGAACGGCTATGTGGACTACGGCGGCGGCGTGATAGCCAGCCGCGCGACCCTGTCCATCGCCACCACCACCATCGACGGCAACTATAGCGACTATGGCGGCGGTGGGGTGTGGGTCCAAAGCGCGACCGGCGTGACCATCAGCCAATCGGCCATCACCAACAACGTTGCCGACGGTAGCGGTGGCGGCGTCCGCTGGGGTGCGTATGGCGACAGCGGCCCCTACCCGGCGGTCGGGTCGATCACCAATACCACCATCAGCGGTAACGTGGCGAATAGCGGCGGCGGCGTAGTGGTACGGGTCGGCGAATTAACGCTCAACAACGTGACCATCAGCGATAACACAGCCGAGTACTATGGCGGCGGTATTTTCGTCGAAGATACGCTCACGCTCAACCGTACTATCGTGAGTGGTAACTCGGCTAATGGCGGTGATGAGGTTTACGTCTACAGCGGAACCTATGGCAGCGGCACGGCCGCGGCCAACAACTTCAACCTCTTCGGCCACAGTGGCATCAGCAACGCCGCCGCCTTCACCAACTTCACCCCCGGCGCGACCGACATCACGGCCACCAGCAACGGCACGGAGCCGACGGCGCTGTCGGCCATTCTGGACGCGCTGGCCGACAACGGCGGGCCGACGACGCCGGCCACGCAGACCCACGCCCTGGACCCGGGCAGCCCGGCCCTCGACCGCGCCCCCAACGCCGCCTGCGCCGCCGCGCCGGTGGGTGGCGTGGACCAGCGCGACGCGCCGCGCAACGTGGACGGCGACGGCGCGGCCAGCGCCAACGAGTGCGACGTGGGCGCGTATGAGGCCCCGTTCGTCGCGCCGCCGAGCATCTGCCCCGCGCCGGACAACGAATTGACGACGCTGGTCGGTGTGGGCATGGGCGACACCAAGAAATCGATCCTGCGCAAGAAATTGAACGTGCCCAACGCCAACAATCTGGTCGCCCTCTACGGCCAGATGGTCGCCAAGGACATCAGCAAACCCGTTCGCCGGGCGCGCTTCCAGTATCCTAACGGCAGCTACACCGATGTGAAGACGATCACCGGAACCTCGGCTCGGCCGGGCGGTCTCTACTGGCTGGGCACGGAGCTGCAACCGGCGGCGTCGATCACCGGTCGCTGGTTCCTGGCCCCGGGCACCAAGGGCAAGGTGCCGCGGGCGCTCGTCCTCTACGCCACCCATGAGACGACGACGACCTACTTCAACACCTACGTCCTCTATCCCGATGGCGCGACCAACACCGTCGGGCCGGAGGAGCCGTGGGCACAGCAGCAGATACTGACCATCCCTATTGACCCGCCGCTGGCCCCGGCCGATATCACCGTGCAGGTGGCGCTGGTGGACAACGACGCCGACAATCGCGCCGTCGGCGTCTTTGCCAGCGTCGGCGCGATCCAGGACGGCGACGTCAGCTATGGCCCGACGCATGGCAGCCTGCTCAACCTGATCACCCTGACGCTGGAGGACGTGCCCGCCGGCACGACCGAGGTGACGCTGGAGTTGCTCAGCAGCGTCGAGGGGGACTCGGCGGCCATTGTCGGCGCGGCGGCCAACTACGCCTGCGAAGCGAATTAGGAATTAGGAATTAGGAATTCAGAGCGCGTCGAGAGGCCGCTCTGAATTCCTAATTGTCCCCGGCCCGCGCCGTCGGGGGCGGCAGCAGCGTCGGCGTCGGCAGTTGGGGCAGTGACCCCGGCGGCGTGCGCGTGGGCAACGGGGCGGGCGGCGCGGGCGCGGTCGGCGTGGGCGTGGTCGGTTGGCCCGGCGGCGTCCAGCCCGGCGTCAGCGTTTCCGTCAGCCGCGGCGTGGCGCTTGCCGCCAGGCCCATCGCCGTAGCCGTGGTTGCCCCCTCTTCCATTCCTAATTCGTAATTCCTAATTCCTAATTGCCCCACGTCTCCAAGGGCCATCGCATACGCCGCCGACACCCACCCCCGCCCCTGTCCCGGCACACGCACCTGATACCACTCGCCGCTGACGTTGGCCGCCAGCACCTCCATCCGATCGCCCGCCCGCCGCGTCGCCATGACGGCATACTCAGCCCCCGGTCCGCGGCGCACATTGGCCCCGCGCGGGCCGATCTCGATGAGGAGCGGGCCGGGCGTTGCTGAAGCGCAGGGGAGCAGGGGGGCGGGGGTGCAGGGGAGAGGATTGGCAATAATGGCTGGAGTCTCACCGTAAGAGGGTTCAACGGCCGCGACAGCCATTTCCAGCGGTGAGAGCCGGGTCGCCTCGGCCGCCGGCGGCTGCCCACCCACGCCAACCGCTCCGATCCCCTCTGCCCTTGGGAGAGGGTTAGCAAGGGGGTGTTGCGTCCCCTCTCCCCCCGGGAGAGGGTTAGGGAGAGGGTCTTTCCCCCCTGCGCTTCCGTCAACGGCCCCCCTATCGCCACACGCCACCCCCACCGCCGCCGCGCGCACCGCCTCGGGCGCATCCACCTCGTCGCGCGCGGCGCGGAAGTCGGCCGCCGCCGCCGAGCACCTGTCTCTTATACACCTCTCCGAGCCCCCGAGACCGTACTAGCTCTCGTCTGCCGTCTTCTGCTTGCACAACAAATACACTCTATCATCTACTGCATCTACCCGTAGTACTCTCTATCGCATCCTACGTCCATACGTCTTCACAGTATCTCATATCTGACCATATCCAATCTCATCACAACATCAGCCAT
>CALLZA010000692.1 GCA_937858165.1 uncultured Ardenticatenia bacterium | reverse complement strand
CTCCGTTGGCGGCGTCAGCGGTTGTTAAGGGACGGGGCCTGGGGAGTTAGCACCTGGTGGGCGCGGCAGCAGGGCCGCGGCCGAGAGGCGGCGCGGTGGTTAGTGGGGCTAGTGTTGGGAGTAGGGGTAGTGTTGGCGGGTGGGGGCGCGGCGGCCGACGATGCCGCCCCGGCGGTGCTGGCGGTGGTGCCGGCGGTCGATGCCGATGACGTGGCGCTGGCGGCCACGGTCACGGTCACCTTCTCCGAACCTGTGACGCTGGCAGTTGGGGCGCTGGAGTTGGGCTGCGAGCGCAGTGGCCAGCATCCCACGGCCGCGCAAGGCGACGGCCAAACGTTCACCTTCACCCCCGACTCGCCGTTTGCGCCCGGCGAGCGCTGCACGGCGCTGCTGCGTCAGGAGGCCATTGCCGACCAAGACGACGACGCCCCGCCCGACCAGATGGCATTCGACTTCAGCTGGTCGTTCAACACCATCCCACCGCCGCTGCTCATCAACGAGCTAGACCCGCTGACGGCCGATGACATGGCCGAGTTTATTGAGCTGTTCGACGGCGGCGCGGGCCACACGGCGCTCGACGGGTTGACGCTGGTCTTCTACCGTGGCGATGAAGACTCGGTCTATCTGGCCCTCGACCTGGGCGGCTATGAGACGGATGGACGGGGGTACTTCGTCGTCGGCGGGCCGGCGATCGACGCCGATTTGCGGCTGGCCGTCGGATCGCTGCGCGATGGCCCCGACGCGGTGGCGCTCTACGCCGCGCCGAAGAGCAACTTCCTTGTCGGCGGACCGGTTGTCACTGAGGCACTGCTGGATGCGGTCGTCTATGCGCCCGGAGGGGCGCATGACGCAGGTCTGGCCCCGCTTCTACTGGCCGGGCAGCCATTGGACGAGGCCCAGCGCGACGCGGCCATGACCGATTCACTCCAGCGTTACCCCAATGGCGACGGGGCGGCCCGCGACACTTCTACCTACGTCGTCTATGCACCCACGCCTGATGCCCCCAACCAGCGTCTGGCGGACGACGCGCCGCGGGTCACTGCCGTCTGGCCGGAAAACGATGCGACCATCGCTGACGTGGCGGCAATTGTCGAAGTCACTTTCAGCGAACCAGTGATCCTGCACAACCAACCGGTCGAGATCAGTTGCTCGCTCAGCGGCACCCACGCCTACGCCCTCAATGGCGGCGGGACGACCTTTCGCTTTCGGCCCTATCTGCCGCTGATGCGCGGCGAAAGCTGCACCACGACCGTCTTCGGCGACCGCCTGAGCGACGCTGACCTGGATGACCCACCCGACGGTATGCTCGCCGACTACGCCTGGTCATTTGCTACCACGCCACCCGTGCCCCAAAACGTCCTGATCAACGAGATCGACGCCGACACACTCGGGTCGGACAGCGCCGAGTTCATCGAACTGTACGACGGCGGCGGGGGCCATACGCTGCTCGATGGGCTTCTCGTCGTCCTCTTCAACGGCAGCGACGATCGCAGCTATCGCACCATCGACCTCAGCGGCCACGAGACCGATGCCGCCGGCTACTTCCTGCTGGCCAACGCCGCAGTCGCCGGAGCCGATGTTGTGCTGCCCAATGGGGTGCTGCAAAATGGGACGGATGCGGTTGTTTTGCTCGACGGTCAGGCCGCGGACTATCCTAACGACACGGCAGTTACCGGGCTTACACCGCTCGATGCCGTCGTCTATGGCCCCGTCCTGCCGGCCGACACGGAGTTGCTGGCCCTGCTCAATGGTGGCCAGTCGGCGGTAGACGAAGACGGGCGCGGCGAGGCCGAAAGCCATAGCAACCAGCGCTGCCCAAATGGCGGCGGCGGCGCACGCAACACCGCCGGCTTCCGCCAAAACACGCCGACACCGCGAGCGGCCAGCAATTGCGTCACCGACACCGCGCCGACCCTCACCCAGCGGTCGCCTGCGCCGGGCGCCGCCAGCGTCACTGTCGCCACGGCCGTCAGCGTGACGTTTAGCGAGCCGGTTGACGTCAACGGCGCGTGGCTGACAATCACCTGCGCCCAATCCGGCGCGCATCCCTACGCCACCACTGGCGGCCCGGTCAGCTTCGTGCTGCAACCAACCGCACCGTTCGCCAATGAGGAGGCGTGTACTGTCACGGTGAAGTCAGGGCGTGTCCGCGATCTTGACACCGACGATCCGCCCGACACTATGGTCGGCAATTTGACCTGGCAGTTTACAACGGCCGGCGCACCGCCCGACTTCCTGCTGATCAACGAGATCGACCCGGACACGCCCAGCAGCGACACGGCCGAGTTCATCGAACTGTACGACGGCGACCGAGGCACCACTGCGCTGGATGGCCTGGCCCTCGTCTTTTACAATGGCTATGCGAATACAGTCTACTATGCTATTGACCTTGACGGCCAGCGCACCAACGCCGCCGGCTACTGGGTTGCCGGCAACGTGGCTCTGTCGCCCGACCTCGTCTTTGCCAATGGCGGGCTACAGAACGGCCCCGACGCCGTGGCCCTCTACGCCGGAGAGGCGGCGCACTTCACAGCCGACAGCCCCCTGACCACCACCGGCTTGCTGGATGCGGTCGTCTACGGCGATGCCGCCGGCGCAGCCGGGCTGCTACCACTGCTGCTGACGGGCGAAACCGCCGTGGACGAAGACGGCCGGGACGCGGCCGATCGCCACAGCATTCAGCGCTGCCCCAACGGCGCCGGCGGCCAGCGGCGGACCGACGCTTTCCGCCCCAACGACCCTACTCCCGGCGCGCCAAGTCACTGCACCGCCGACGATCCGCCCATGGTGCTAGAGACAACGCCGTCCGGCGGCGCGGCCCACGTTGCCGTAGATAGCACGCTGGCCGTGGTGTTCAGCGAGCCAATGACGGCCGATGCTGGCTGGCTGCGGCTAGTCTGCGCGGGCGTTGAGCGCGCGCTGATGATCACGATGGACGGAGCAACCACCTACACGGCAACGCCCATCGCGCCCCTGCCCCACAACGCGCTATGCAACGCCACCATCGACGCCGAGCGGCTGCACGACGCCGACAACGACGACCCACCCGATACGCTGGCGTCGGACTTCTCGTGGGGCTTCACGACGCTCGCGCCGGTGGCCGACAACATGCTGATCAACGAACTGGACGCCGACACGCCCGGCAGCGACACAGCCGAGTTTATCGAACTGTACGACGGCGGCCGAGGCATGACGGCGCTGGATGGCCTGACCCTCGTCTTTTACAACGGCTATGCGAATACAGCCTATTTTGCCCTCGACCTTGACGGTCAGCGCACCAACAGTGCCGGCTACTGGTTCGCCGGCAATACTGCCCTCGCACCTAACCTGGTTTTTACCAACAGCAGTCTACAGAACGGCCCAGATGCGGTTGCCCTGTACGCCGGGGACGCAACTCAATTCCCGGCCAATAGTCCACTGCGCACCGAGGGCCTAATAGATGCTGTCGTCTACGGCGACGCCGGGGGCGCAGCCGGCCTGCTGCCACTCCTGCTGTCAGGAGAGGTCGCCGTGGACGAGGGCAGCCGCGGCGCGGCCGACCGCCACAGCGTTCAGCGCTGCCCCAACGGCGCCGGCGGCCAGCGGCGTACGGCCGCCTTCCGGGCCAATAACCCCACTCCCGGCACGCCGAGCCACTGCATCGCGGACGATCCACCCACGGTGCTCGAGACGACTCCGGCCGGCGGCGCGGCCCACGTCCCCATAGACGCCTACCTGACCGTCGAATTCAGCGAGCCGATGGTCGTGGCAGGCAGCTGGTTGCGGCTGGCCTGCGCGGGCAACGAGCGCGCGCTAACGATTGTCCCATCTGGCCCGACGGCGTACACCGCGACGCCGACCGCATCTTTACCCTACCATACGCCCTGCACCGCGACTGTCGACGCCGATCTGGTTCAGGACGCCGACAGCGATGACCCGCCTAACCAGCCAGCGGAGGACTTCATATGGAGCTTCACGACGCGTGCTCAGGTGGCCGACAATGTGCTGATCAACGAACTGGATGCCGACACGCCCAGCAGCGACACGGCCGAGTTCATCGAACTGTTCGACGGCGGCGTGGGCGACACCGACCTATCCGGCCTTGTCCTCGTCCTGTTCAACGGTAAGGACGACCGTGCTTACTACGCCGTTGACCTGGACAACACCCGCACCGACGGCGACGGCTTGGCGGTGATCGGTAGCGCCGGGTTAGGGGGCGCAATCGATCTGCCCACAGCCGTCATTCAAAACGGCGCCGATGCCGTGGCGCTCTATGAGGGGGATGCGGCCGACTTTCCGGCCGGAACACCCGTGACAACCAACCTGCTGCGCGACGCCATCGTCTACGGCACGGCCGATCCGACCGACGCCGGGCTGCTGCCGCTGCTGGCGGCCGGCGAGGCGCAATTTGACGAGGCCGCCCGCGGCGCGGCCGACCTCGACTCGGCACAGCGCTGCCCCGATGGCGCGGGCGGCGCCCGGCGCACGGCCGCCTACCGCGCCAATCGCCCCACGCCCGGCGCGCCCAACGACTGTGCCGCCGACATTGCGCCCACTGTCACCGCCGTCGCGCCACCAGCCAATGCCGGTAACGTGGCAACCGGGGCGACACTGTCCGTCCAGTTCAGCGAACCCGTGACACTGGATGAGAACTGGTTTGCCATCGTCTGCGCCACCAGCGGCAACCATGCGGCGGAGATGAGCGGCGGGCCAACCCACTACACGCTGACCCCGGCCCTGCCTTTTGCGCCCGGCGAGAGCTGCGCCGTGACGCTGCACGCGGCAGCCGTCCACGATGCCGATAGTGACGACCCGCCCGATCGTTTGACGGCCGACTTCGTTTGGCACTTCGACATCACCCCGGGCCAACCCGCGCCCGACGGTATTTTGATCAACGAGTTGGACAGCGACACACCCGGCAACGACACGGTCGAGTTCATCGAACTTTTCGACGGCGGGCGCGGCCAGATTGACCTGAGCGGGCTGGTGGTCGTGTTGTGGAACGGGCGCGACGACACACTCTATGCGACGGTCGACCTGACCGGGCACACAACGAACGCGGCCGGCTACTTCGTCCTCGGCCGTGCCGGGCTGGGCGGTGTCGATCTGGTCTTGCCCGCCGCCGGCATTCAGAACGGCCCCGACGCGGTGGCCCTCTATGCCGGGCAGGCCGCCGATTTCCCCAATGGCCTGCCGCTGAGCGTCATCGGCCTGCGCGATGCGCTCGTCTATGGCCCGGCCGATGCCCCGGACGAAGGACTGTTAACCCTGCTAGAGGCCGGACAATCGCAAGCGAATGAAGGCGAACGGGGCGACGCGACAGCCGACGCCCTGCAACGCTGCCCCAACGGCGCGGGTGGCGCGCGCCGCACTGCCACCTATCGCGCCGCCGTGCCCACGCCGGGCCGGGCCAACGAGTGCATCCTCGATGATCCGCCCGGCATTCTCGCCGTTCGGCCGTTGCCCGATTCAACCGGTGTTGCCCCGACAGCCACTCTGGCGATCACCTTCACCGAGCCCGTCGAGCTGAACGCCGATTGGATTAACCTCGCTTGCGGCGGCGACGCGCAGGCTGTCTCTTATACACATCTCCGAGCCCACGAGACCGTACTAGATCTCGTATGCCGTCTTCTGCTTGAAAAAAAAAAAAACCATACACAAAAAAAAAAAAAAAAAACAAAACAAACATCACGCACACCGATACCACAGCAGAGAGTCTACTGAACAACTGTACATGTCTGCTCTAATGCAACCTTCGGCCGCAACATTTACTTATGTACACGCTCTAGAATGCA
>CALLZA010000691.1 GCA_937858165.1 uncultured Ardenticatenia bacterium | reverse complement strand
TTAGATGTATTTAGATGTCATGGTCTG
Organism: uncultured Ardenticatenia bacterium; assembly: GCA_937858165.1. Taxonomy (GTDB): domain Bacteria; phylum Chloroflexota; class Anaerolineae; order Promineifilales; family Promineifilaceae; genus Promineifilum. The sequence continues at coordinate 5,747 of CALLZA010000691.1, read as the reverse complement.
TGTTGTTGTTGTGATAGGTTTTTTTTGCAAGCAGAAGACGGCATACGAGATCTAGTACGGTCTCGTGGGCTCGGAGATGTGTATAAGAGACAGGTTCGGTGTGCATGCGGGCGTTGGCGGCGTTGAGTGCCTCCGGCCGGTTGAGCGTGACCCACAGGATACCGTGGTCGCGGCGGTCGAAGAGGAGGTGGTGGTAGTCGGGGTAGTTCATATGGGTGGTTAGTGGTCAGTTGTCAGTGGTTAGTGGTCGTCCGATGACAACTGACCACTAACCACTCGCCACTTGTTGCATTCTAGCCTAGACTCCGTGGCGCGCCAAAACGGGTGGCGTGTGGAGCGATTGATGGAGTGGAATCATCCTATCATGCTGGCCTTGCGCACCGGCGTCTTTGCCGCCGGGGCATCTCTGGTCGTTTACACCATCCTGTCCGGCATTCGCATCTTTGTCTTGCCGCGGCCGGCGCGGGTGCTCATCTTTCGGCTGGTGTTCGTCAACCTCCGGCGTCTGTTCGACGTCTTCGCCCTGCGCACCAGTAGCTACGAGGCGCGCGACCGGGCGATGGCGATGTATGCGCCCATCGCCCTGTTCTTCATGCCCATTGTGCTGATGGGGCTGGTGCTGGTCGGCTTCATGGCTATCTACTGGGCCTTGAGTCCGCTGTCGATCGTTGAGTCGTTTAAGCTAAGCGGCTCGGCGCTGTTCACGCTGGGCAGCTTCACCAACGATGCCCCGCTGCTGATGGTGTTCGAGTTCAGCGAGGCGCTGCTGGGGATGATCCTGGTGGCCTTGCTCATCGCCTACCTGCCGACTATCTATAGCGCTTTCACCCGGCGCGAGACGCAGGTGCAACTGTTGGAGGTCCGCGCCGGGACGCCGCCATCCCCCTGGGAGCTAATCGCCCGCTCCTATCGCACCGGCGAGCTGAACGACCTGCGCGAATTCTGGCACGACTGGCACGTCTGGTTTGCTGAGGTCGAGGAAACGCACACGTCGCTGGCGGCGTTGGCCTTCTTTCGCTCGCCGCGGCCGGAGTTGTCGTGGGTGACGGCCGCCGGGGTGGTGCTCGACGCGGCGTCGCTGATGCTGTCCACTGTTGACATCGCCCGTGAACCGCGCGCCGCGTTCTGCATCCGCAGCGGCTATCTGGCCCTGCGCCAGATCGCTACGTTCTTCCAGGTTACCTATGACCCCAATCCTGATCCCGACGATCCCATCAGCATCGACCGCGACGAGTTCGAAGCAGCCTGCGCCTACCTGGCGCAAACGGGTGTGCCCCTGGTGGCCGACCGCGACCAGGCGTGGCGCGACTTCCGCGGCTGGCGGGTCAACTACGACACGGTGCTGATCGCCCTGGCCGCGCTGACGATGGCTCCCTATGCGCCGTGGTCGTCGGATCGGTCGGTGGCCGCGTTGTCCCCGCGCTCGCGCTGGCGCGCCTAGCAGTCGGGTAGGGTGGCCCGGTCGGTCGGCCAGCCGGCGCTATACCAGAGCAGATAGTCGTTCAACCGTGCCTGCCAATAGGCCGGTTCGTGGATGCCCGGTTCGACGCGCCACTCGTGGGCCACACCGTCGGCGGCCAGGGCGTCGTGTAGCGGCTGGGCCTGGACGAGGTACGGGTCGCGCTGGCCGATGTCGATCCAGATGCGCAGGTCGCCCAGATCATTGACCACGCCGGTGACGCGCGGGTCTTCGGCCGGGCCGGCGAAGTCGTCGATGAGTGCCGGACTGTGGGCGGCCACACTGCGGAACACGTCCGGGCGGCGAAAGGCCATCATTAGCGACCAGTAGCCACCGCGCGACACCCCGCCCACCGCCCGCGCTGCCTGGGCTGACCAGGCGCAGTAGCTCTTCTCGATGTGGGGGATCAACTCGTCGAGGACAAAACCCTCGTAGGACGCCGGGCCGCTGGTCGTCGTGTTGGCCAGCCAGCCATTGTCGGGCATGACGATGAGCAACGGCGGGATGGCTCCGGCAGTGATGGCCGCCTCGGCCGCTTCGTCGATACCCAGTGCATCCCAGAAAGCGTCGTCGTGGATGTTGCCGCCGAAGAGGTAGAGGGTGGGGTAGACATGACCATCTTGCCCATAGCACGGTGGCAGGTAGACCCGGTAGCGCATCGGCTGGCCGGCTACGGCGCTATCGAAGGTACCTTGTTCGATGCGGCCGGGGGTGGAGCAGGAGGGTAGGAGAGCCGGGGTGATGGGGAAATCGTCAGATGCGGGTCGCTGAGCGGTGGCTGTAGGCGTTGGTTGTGCACCTTCGCCGGCGGACGTTGGCTCTATTGGCATTGGCGTGCTTATCTCCCCCGCTGCCTCGCTCCCCTGCTCCCTTGCGCTCGTCGGCGTCGGCACGACAACCAGCGGCGTCGGCGGCAGCGGGGCGGGCGGCTGCGCGGTGGGAGCGACGGTTGGCAAGGCAGCCGGCGCGCTGCAAGCGAGCAGCCCGGCCATGAGAAGGCTGAGCAGCGACAGCGCGAAGAGCAGCTTCAGACCGGGCGCACGAGTGAACGACGACATGGCAGGCCGGCGACGATCAGCGGGCGAGGACGGCTCCCCCGCCCGTTGTTAACGTGCTGACTGGTAGGGCGAAGGAACGGGCGGGGCGGCCAGCAGGCGGGCATACGTGCCGCGCCACTCGGTCGGCTTGCGAGTCATCGTCTTGATGTTGATGTCATCGAAGCGTGGCGACAGGTCGGCCAGCAGCTCCGGCAGCAGGTCCCAGGCGCTGTGGCGGATAATGTCGTCTAAGTTGGCTGCCGCTTCGGGAATCCACTCGAAGTCGCGGACGAAACGCTCCACCTTCATCCAGTAGCCGCGCTTTTCCCAGGCAGCGGCCGACTCATCCACCGTGGCCTTAATCTCGGCCAGCAGAAAGACGAGAGCGGCCGACATATCTTTGGCCTCGTCGTCGATGGCGCTCTTGCGGCTTAGATAGCGCAGAATTTCGGCCACCGACCGGCGGGCGGCATTGCGCCGTTTGCCGGGATTATCGACATGAATCACTCGACTCATGAAAGCTCCTTTGTTGCGCCGGGATGGCGCGCCGGCGATGGAACGCGGCGCGCAGAAGGCCGGTCTTTCAACGACCGGCCGGACAGCGCATTGGAATGATAACATGACCGGCTAGCGTGTGCCAAAACCGCACGGTCGCGCTATAGTAATTATGCAGCCGGCAACCAGGCTCCACTAATCAATCCAGCACCAGGTGACGAACGGAGGTCACTATGCCCTACATGAAGGATGTTCTCGGTTTGATCTTAGGTGGCGGGCAGGGCACGCGTCTCTACCCCTTGACCAAGGAGCGCTCGAAGCCGGCCGTGCCGCTGGCCGGCAAGTATCGGCTGATCGACATTCCGATGAGCAACTGCTTCCACGCCGATATCGAAAAGATCGCCATCCTGACCCAGTACAACTCCGCTTCGCTCCACCGCCACATCTGGAGCACTTATACCCGCGACCAGTTCTCGCCCGGCTGGGTGCAGATTCTGGCTGCCGAGCAGACGCCGCGCAGCGCTGACTGGTATCAGGGTACGGCCGACGCGGTGCGTAAGCAGTGGATCGAGATCAAGACGGCCGGCACCAAGTACATCCTGATCCTGGCCGGAGACCATCTCTATCGCATGGACTACCGCCAGTTTGTGGCTCACCACATCGAAACGGGGGCGGACATTACCGTCGCCGTCCAGCCGGTGGGGCGCGAGGCGGTCTCCGGGCTGGGTATTCTGAAGTTGGGCAACGACAATCTCATCACCGCCTTCGCTGAGAAGCCGAAGAAGCCGGAAGTGCTCAAGGAGTTCGAGAGCGCCGCGAACCCCGATAAGCCGTTCCTGGCCTCCATGGGCATCTACGTCTTCAACACCGAGGTGTTGGAGGCGGTGCTGAAAGAGGAGTTCGTCGACTTCGGCCGCGACATCCTGCCGCAGTCGATCAAGAAGCGGCGCGTTGGGGGCTACGTCTTCGATGGCTACTGGGAAGACATCGGGACGATCCGGCGCTTTTTTGAGGTCAATCTACAAATGGCCAAACTCGAAGCGCCGTTCGATTTCTACGACGCCCGCGCCCCCATCTACACCCACGCCCGCTTCCTGCCCGGCTCCGAACTCCACAACACGCGGCTGGACGAAGTTTTGCTGGCCGATGGCTGCCGTATTTACGACTCCAGCGTTCGCGAATGCGTTGTCGGTCTACGCTCCATTATCGGCCAGGAGGCCAGCATCCAATCCTCTATCCTGATGGGCGCGGACTACTATGAGACGGAGGCTGACCGGGCCGAGAACCGGCGGCTGAAGCAGCCGGACGTAGGCATTGGGCCGAACGCGGTCATCAAGGGGGCGATCATCGACAAGAACGCCCGTGTGGGCAGCAACGTCACTATCCGTTACATTCCCGACCGGCCAGACGAGGAGGGCGACTTCTACGTGGCCCGCGACGGCATCATCATCGTCCCCAAGAGCGCTATCGTCCCCGACGGGACAGTCATTTAAGAAAGAGGCCAGGGGCTAGGGAAGAGCACTCTTCCCTGGCCCCTACTCCGGCAGTTGGTCGAGGTGCTTGGCCGCGGCCTCGGGGCTGGGGAAGCGCTCCTTGACGTTGGCATAGACGAGGACTTCACCGGCGCTGGCATCGACGACGGCCGGATACCAGCCGTGGTCAGGCTCCGACGGATGGACAGCGCCGCTGTAGCCGCCGGCGCGCGGGCGCGGGAACTGCCAGACGACCCAGGTATAGAGCCGTTCAAGTGACACGGCGGTTGGCCCGGTCAGAGCAAACGTGATGCCCTCAATGGTAATCCCTTTGCGCGTTGCCATCGCGTCTCTTCCTCCCGATTACGTCGAAACACGGTCGAAAAGCGCCTGAAGAACGGCTTCGGTGGCGGTCAGATCGACGAACAGATGATCGGGCCGGCAGTCGCGCAGGACGTCGGCCGAATAAGGCCCGGTAGCCACGGCGATAACCCGACCGCCGCCGGCGCGGGCGCAGCCGATGTCGCCCGGCGTGTCACCCACAATCATGACATCCCGCGGCGCGAAGCGCAAGCCCAACTGCGTCTCAGCGCGCGCCAGGGCGATGGCGAATAACTCGTCGCGCAACGCGCTGTCGCTTCCAAAGGCACCGACGCGAAACTGGGCCGGGTCGATACCCGCCGCGGCCAGCTTGAGCGGCACGGTATGGCGGATGTTGCCCGTCAGCAGCGCCGGCACAACGTCGTCGCGCCGGGCCAGGGCGGCCAGCAGAGGCAGGACGCCGGGGCAGGGGCGGATGTGTTCGGCGGTGAACAGTTCGCGCCCAGCCGCGGCCATGCGCTCGTAGAAGTGGGGCAGGCGGGCCTGGATGTCGGCCTCGGGCCAGCCCTCGGCCAGCATCAGGGCGCGCACGAGGCCGCGGTCGGTCATGCCGTTGAAGGAGATGGTGTCGAATGCGCCAGACACCCCGAAGGTATCGTGCAGCGCCCGCCCCAACGCCGACCGGCCGATGCGGTTGCTGTGGATGAGCGTGCCGTCGATGTCGAAGAGGACGAGGCGCATAATGAAGTGGTTAGTGACGAGTGGTTAGTGACCAGTCACTGGTCACTAGCCCTGTCTCTTATACACATCTGACGCTGCCGACGAGCGATCTAGTGTAGATCTCGGTGGTCGCCGTATCCTTAAAAAAAAAAATAAGTAAAGGTATCGTCAGCAGTGTGTACATAATAACTAACGAATGAAAATAAACACAAGGGAATACAAAGCGAAAACAGAAGACTAGCA
>CALLZA010000690.1 GCA_937858165.1 uncultured Ardenticatenia bacterium | reverse complement strand
ACTGCCGACATCGCCCAGGGGCTGGGTGAGCACGTCGCCGTCAGCGGCCTCTCCGGTGGGGGGGCCATCGCCGCCTGGCTGGCCCAGTACCGCGCCGACGTCGATCTGGCCGCGCCCATGGCCCCGTTCATCGGCGTTCGCTTCCTGCCCGGCGTCTGGCTCAACAAGGGGCTGACCAACCTCATCCGCGTCTTGCCCAACATCTACCGCTGGTGGGACCCCATCAACCGCGAAGGCAACCCTGCCACCGCGCCCTACGCCTACTTCGGCTACCCGCTGCGCTCGATGGGAACCTACATGCAACTCGGCTTCGACGCCTTCGACGCCGCCGGCAGCGCGCCGCCCGCCTCGGCCACGCAACTGATGATCATCAACGCCAGCGAGACCTCCATCAGCAACACCGTCGGCTATCGTCTGGCCGAGAAGTGGGCCGAGCAGGGCGGCGCGGCCGACAGCTATACCCTCAGCCGCGACCTGCGCCTGCCCCACGACTTCATCTCCGTCACCCGGCCCAACGTGCCCATCGACGTGGTCTATCCGCTGCTCATCGACCTGCTGACGGAAGGGCGGCCATGAGCCGGGGGGCGCGTGACGACCGTTGAGCCGTGGCCTGTCGGCGTGGTGGCCCTGGTCGTGGTGCTGGGCGTGGTGCTGCTGGCGGCGCTGCTCATCGTCCTTGTGCCTGTGTCCACCGGCGGGCTGGGGCCGCGGCCGAAACCCGCCCGCGACTACGCCGACGCCATGGCTCGCTTCGAGGCCATCGCCGCGGCCGAAGCGCCGGTCTGTAACCCGGCCATCCACTCCCTGCTGTTGAGCCACGGCGAGCCGACGCGCCGCGTCTATGTCTTCATCCACGGCACGACCAACTCGCCGCGCCAGTTCGAAGAGCTGGGCCGGCTGCTGCATGCCCGCGGCCACACCGTCTACATCCCCCTGATGCCTCGCCACGGCCGCCGCAGCATGCGCCTGGCTGAGTTGCGCGGGCTGCGGGCCGAGGAGTTGCGGGACTATGCCGACGCGGCCGTTGACCTGGCCAGCGGGCTGGGGCAGGAGATCGTCGCCGTGGGCATCTCCGGCGGCGCGGCCGTCGTCGGCTGGATGGGGCAGAACCGGGCCGAGATGCACACCGCGCTGCTGCTGGCTCCCTTCCTGGGGGTGCGGCGCGTCTCGCCGGCGGTGGGCACGGCGATGATGAACGTCTACAGCCGCATGCCCAGCGTCAACCTGGAAGACCCGCTGGAGCCACGGCGCGACTGGGTCTATCGCGGCCAGACGACGCGCGCCCTGGCCGAGACGCTGCGCATCGGGCGCGCCCTGTTCCGGCAAGCAACGGCCGCGCCCCCGCTGGCAAGCCACCTCATCCTGTTGACCACCGCCCGCGAGACGCAGGTGGCCAACGGCGCGACCTACCGGCTGGCGGCGCTGTGGTGGGCGCAGGGGGCCAACGTCATCGCCGACGAGTTCGCCCCGGAGTTGGAGATTCCCCACAACGCCATCGACCCGGCGGCCGACCCGGCCAAGAAGGCGATTGTCTATGCGCGGCTGTTGGAACTGCTGGGGGAAACGCCCTAGATAAACGGGTTGCGCACTTCGATCCCTTCGTAGTTCTGACCGGCGTTCAAATCCTCTGACCACAACGTCTGGCAGCCAAGTCGCCGGGCGCTGGTCAAGATCATCGCATCCCAGAACGAGATTTGGCGGCGGGTGTGCAAGTGAATTGCCTCGATCACGTCGCCCACGTTCGGTCGGTGGATTTGCCACTGGGATAGGTCACTGATGATCTGAACCGCCAATTCCGGCGCAAGCGGGCGCGCCCGCTTGCGCGTGGCATTGGTGTAGAACTCCTGAAACACTTGGATGCTCAGGCACCCAGCACCGCTACGCCAGAGATCATTTATCAGGGCTTTTGCCTGGTCGTACTTCGGCCCGGCCGATGGGTCGTGGGCATAAATCAGGACATTTGTATCCACAAACTGCCGTTGTTCAGTTGCGCTCATGGAGTTCGTCCCGGCTCGTATGGATTTGGCCTTGGGTGCCCAGGTCGATGCCCTTTTCCATCAGTTGCATGTGCCGTTGCATTGCGCGCGCGTATAGCTCTTCCTGGGTCACGAGCCGTTCCAACTCGCTTCTCAGAAGCCCGGAGACTGAAGTTCCCTGCTGGACAGCCAGCAGCTTTACCTTTCGCAAAACATCCTTGGGTAAGGATAGGGTTATATTTTGCATTTCCATATCGGCCTCCACGTAAACAAGTATAGCACGTGTTTACGTGGGAACTTAGCGGGTTAATTGGTCGCGGATAGCTTGGTTCGTTGGAGGGCTGTGTTGATGCGGGTATCATTGGATTGATGCTCACCATCGGCCAACTCGCCCGCCGCGTCGGCCTGCGGCCGTCGGCCCTGCGCTACTACGAGGCCGAGGGACTGCTGTCGCCCAGCGACCGCACCGAGGCCGGCTACCGCCTCTACGACCCGGCAGCGGCCGACACCCTTCGCCTCATCCAGCGCGCCCAGCGCCTCGGCTTCTCGCTGGCCGAGATTCGCGCCCTGCTGGCTGCTTGGCAGACGGGCAACCTGGACGACGCCGCCCTGCTGGCCACGGCCGAGGCCCGCTACCTGGCCCTGGAGCGGCAGATCACCGAGTGGCGCGTCCAGCAGCACGAGCTGGAGCTGTTCCTGCAAGACCTGCGCGGGCCGGACGCCGCCGCGGCCCAGACCGCCTTCGGCCGCCTGGTCGACCGCATCTGCGCCAACCCGACGGCCGAGCCGCCCAGCCGCTCCGTCCTCGACTGGCTGGCCGCCTACAGCGACTGCCCGCCTGTCTCTTATACACATCTCCGAGCCCACGAGACCGTACTCGATATCGTATGCCGTCTTCTGCTTGAAAAAAACAACAAACACGAACATAGATGCATGATTGACCGACAACTAGTACGCGAAATATATGAATGAGACACTGAAACACTTAGCGCGTATACACGAAGAGCATCAGCGAGAAAGACGAGACAGTACAATAACAGAGCAATGCAACAGACAC
>CALLZA010000689.1 GCA_937858165.1 uncultured Ardenticatenia bacterium | reverse complement strand
TTATTTTTTTTTTTTCTTTTTGTCTTTTTTTTTTTTTTTTTTTTAAATATACGGCGACCACCGAGATCTACACTAGATCGCTCGTCGGCAGCGTCAGATGTGTATAAGAGACAGCCATAAACACTCTCAAAGGCTTCGGTCAGCAGGCCAAACAGGGTGAAGGTCAGTCGTTCGGTGGGGATTGTCTGGGTCATTCACTCATTATAAAGTCCATGATAGCTTTCGTAAATTGCCTCTTGACATTGACGTTACGTCATCCTCTATTATCCTCCCGGAATGAGTAAGCCGACGACCTACACCGTTCGCCAACTGGCCAACCTGGCCGGCGTCACGCCGCGCACCTTGCGCCACTACGACGCCATCGCCCTGCTGCGGCCGTCGGCGGTGGGCGACAACGGCTACCGCTACTACGATGATGCCGCCGCGCTGCGCCTCCAGCAGATCCTGTTCTACCGTGAGATGGGCATGGAACTGAGCGCCATCCGCGCCGTGCTCGACGCGCCGGAGTTCGAGACGGCGGCGGCGCTGGCACGCCATCGCGCGGCGTTGGCAGCCCGCGTCGGTCGTCTGCAACACCTCATTCACACCATCGACAGGACGCTACTGCACCTGCAAGGAGAGATCGAAATGACGACACAAGACCTGTTCGCGGGCTTCGACGAAGAGACGCAGGCCCGCTATGAGAAGGAGGCGGCCGAAATGTACGACCCGAAGATAGTGGCCGAATCGAGCCGGCGCTGGCAGAGCTACACCGCTGAAGACAAGGCGCGCATCCAGCGCGAGGGAGGGCAGATCTATCAGGACATGGTCGCCCTGCTGGGCCACAACCCGGCCGACGCCGAAGTGCAGGCTGTTGTGGCTCGCTGGCACCAGAACCTGCGCGCCTTCTATGAGCCGACGCCCGACATCCTGCGCGGGTTGGGCCAGGCCTACGCCGAGCAGCCGGAGTTCAGCGCCTTCTTCGCCGCCCTCCACCCCGACCTGCCGGCGTTCCTGAGCCGGGCGATTGACGCCTACGTTGCCGCCGGCGCGGCTGGCCGCTGAGCAAACAAATCTCTGGCTTAGAAACCGAGTTTCTCAGAAGAAACTCGGTTTCTTCGTTTTATGCTATAGTGTGGACTGCAAGTTCAAAGAACCTAACAATGAACTCAACCCTCGCCTCCCTTCTCCCGTTCATCATCGGCAGCGCCGTCGTGCCGCTGCAAATCATCGTCGTCACGCTGTTGCTGACCAGCGAGCGGCGCGGCCCGCTCAAGGCCATCGCCTTTGTGTTGGGTATGACGGTAGCGCGGCTGGCCCAGGGGGTGCTGTTCGGCTGGGTGCTGACCGGTGGCAGCGGCGACCCGACCGACGCCGATAGCGCCGGCGTCGTGAAAGCCGTCGCCCTGATGGTGTTGGGCATTCTGCTGCTGATTACAGCTGTCAAAAAGTGGGCCAAAGAGCCGGACCCCGATGCGCCCCCGCCCAAGTGGCTGGCGATGATCGATGGTCTTACGCCCGTTCGCGCGCTGCTGGTCGGCGCAGGCTTCGTCCTCATCGCCCCCAAGCTATGGGTGTTCATCCTGGGGGCCATCAGCACCATCGGCGAAGCGCAACTGGGCCGACAGGAGAGTACGCAGACATTCCTGCTGTTTGTGCTGCTGGCTCAATCGCTGCTGCTCATCCCCATCGCCATTCGCCTGCTCATCCCCCAACGCGCCAAGAGCCTGCTCGCCTCGCTCGCCGACTGGATGAAACGGTATAACGACCCCATCGTCATCGCCATCTCGCTCATCTTCGGCGCGTTGTTCCTCTATCAGGGAGTCAGCGCCTTTCTATAGAAGCCACCGATCGGGCAGATTAAGAACCTCACGCAAAGAACGCCAAGGACGCAAAGTGGGCCAAGAGAATTATCCTTCTAGGCGCTCTTTGCGTAAGGCTGTTCTTCTTTAATCTGCGTAATCTGCGGTCTATGTCCTGCCCGGCCCATCCACGACCCGCCCCGGCGTGGCCCCGGTGTGCTCGCCATCGCGCAACACGGCCACGCCGTTGACCAGCACGTCGCGCACGCCGGTGGCGTACTGGTGCGGCTTGTCGAAGGTGGCGTGGTCCCGCACCGTCGCCGGGTCGAAAAGCACCACGTCGGCGAAGTGGCCGGGCCGCAGCCGGCCGCGCCGGTCAAGCCGCAGGTTGTCGGCCGGCAGCGCCGCCAGCCGCCGCACCGCCTCCGCCAGCGAGATCAGCCCCTCGTCGCGCGTGTACTTGCCCAGCAGGCGGGCGAAGCTGCCATAGGCTCGCGGGGGGGGGGTGGAGCGCAGGAAGACGCCCCCCGGGGCCAGCGAGGCCGGGTCGGAGCAGAAGCTGACCCCCGGCCAACCGATCTGGCGCCGCACGGTCTCTTCGCTCATGGTGAAGGAGACGCAGCCCACGCGGCTGTCCTCCTCAATGACCAGGGCCATGGCCGTGTCGATGGGGTTAGGCCCGCGCAGCGCGGCGATCTTGCGTTCCGCCGGCGCGGTCTCGTCGACGCCCAGGCGGTCGAGGATCGCCTTGCGCACGACGACGTGGCTTGCGTACTTGTTGACCATGCCGGCGATCATCTTGAGCAACTCATCGCGAATGCGATCTGACTGAAGCAGTTTTCGCACTTCATCAGACACCACCCTGCCCAACTCTTCTTTCGTCTTCTCCGCTTGGTGGAGGAGCGTACCCAGTACTTCCTTCGGGAGCTTGAGTTGCCCCGCAAGGCGGCGAATGCCCTCTTCAGACATGAACACCGCCCCTAAGCCCGCCCAGGCCATGCGGCGCACAAAATCAGGAACGAAGCCTTTCTTCTCGGCTGAATCGCCCTCAGAATCGAGCGGATCTTCGTCAAACGAGTCTGCTGGAGCGTTTTCGTCTCTGGTCATGTGTGAGGCAGAGTCTACTCAAGTGGTGCGAATCGTCACGGCTGGAGCGCTGCGCGATGCATTTTCTTGCGAAATTCGTTGAGCGACCTTCCGAGACAATTCCATGAAGGCCTGCGCTTCTGGGCTCTGCGGTTCAGCCACCACTG
>CALLZA010000688.1 GCA_937858165.1 uncultured Ardenticatenia bacterium | reverse complement strand
GTTATGTGTCTCTTTCCTGCTACAATGTCACTCGATCCGATCGGAGTCGATGCCAGTCTTGTGTATAGAGTTGTGTTTTTTTCAAGCAGAAGACGGCATACGAGATCTAGTACGGTCTCGTGGGCTCGGAGATGTGTATAAGAGACAGGCCCACGGCCACACCAACGACGACCGGTGGCACAGGCCAGGTCACGACCAAGGGCGACCTGCGCGAACTGGAAGGGGAGTTCGCCACAACGACGCTGGCCGCCGGGGCCACAGATAGCTGGGCGATGGAGATCTTCGAGGACGAAACCTACACCATCTACGTCCAGGCCCCCGCCCCGGCCGATATCATTGTGACCCTGTTAAAGGATGACCAGGTCATCGTTGACCGCCAGAACAGTGCCGCGCCCGGCGCGCCGGAGACGGTCACCGCGCCCGGTGGCGCAGTCGATGGCCTCTACGAGGTGCGTGTGGCCACGGCCAACGGAGCGGCAACTGACTACGCCCTTCTCCTCGTCGCCGACCCCGACACCCCCTACAGCGTCACCGGCATGATCGCCCCCGATCTGTCGCGCAACAGCGTCCCCCTATCCGCCGAGGCCAGCCACTTCTGGTTTTTTACCGCCACGGCCGGCGACGATGTGACCATTGTCGTCGAACCGAACGGCGGTGACGTGAACGTCGAGCTATATGGCCCGGATGGCAACCTGCTCGCAGAGTTTGATGATGGCTTTGAAAATGAGTCGGACACGGTCGAATGGACTGTCGAGACAACCGGCCTTCATGCCATCGTGATCTACGAGTGGGACGGCGCGGCGATCAGCTATGACGTCACGATGACCAGGAACTAGGACCAATCCCGCGCCAATCTAACCCTTCTCATAGACGCCGGCGCTATCCTTGCCGCAGATGGACGATCTCCTGCGACTTATTGTGCTGGCCGACGACCCGCTGGCCCGTGCCGGGCTGGCGGCCTTGCTGGCCGCTCTGCCCGGCGGTCGCGTCGTCTATCAGGGCCACTCGGAGTTACTGACCGACGCCGCCGATGGGGAAGTGGAGCCGGCCGATGTCATCATCTGGGATACTGGCTGGGACACCAGCCGCGAGCGCGAGGAGCGTCTGGGGCTGGCGGTGCCCGTGCTGGCCCTGGCCGCCGACACGGAGAGCGCTGCCGCCGCCTGGGCGCTGGGCTGCCGCGGGGTGATTGGGCGGGCGGCCGATGAGGAGCAGCTCCTGGCCGCCGTGCGGGCCACGGCCGCCGGGTTGCACGCCCTGTCGCCGGCGCTGGCCAGCGCGCTGCTGCGGGGCGACGCGACCGAGACGCAGCCGGCCACGATCGACCTGACGCCCCGCGAAAACCAGGTGCTGGCCTTGCTGGCCGAAGGACTGACGAACAAAGCCATCGCCTATCGTCTGGCGATCAGCGACCACACCGTCAAGTTCCACGTCAACGCCATTCTCGGCAAGTTGAACGCCCAGAGCCGCACCGACGCCGTCGTGCGCGCCACGCGGCTGGGCCTCATCTCGCTCTGATCCCCTGCCCATCCTGCTAGGTCGTCGCCCCACCGTATGGGCGATTCGGCGGCACGCCCGGCGCGCTATGCTTCGTTCGTCGGCAACAACTGTCGTCATCGATTGTCATATAAGGAGCTGAGCGATGTCTGAAGCATTCCAAACCCTATCCGACGGGCTGGCCGGGGCCGTAGCCTCGGTCGGGCCGGCCATTGTGCGTGTCGAGGCGCGCCGCCACACGCCGGGCAGCGGCATTCTCTGGTCGGCCGACGGCCTGATCGTCACCGCCAACCACGTCGTGCGGCGCGACGACAACATCACCATCGGTCTGAGCGACGGGCAGACGGCCACGGCCACGCTGGTCGGCCGCGACCCGACAACTGACGTGGCCGTGCTGCAAGTGGGCGGGGCGACGGGCACGCCGCCGGCCCGCGCCACGGAAGCGGAGATGAGCGTCGGCCACCTCGTGCTGGCCCTGGGCCGGCCGGGCCGCACGGTTCAGGCCACGCTGGGCGTCGTCAGCGCCCTGGGCGACGGCTGGCGCACGCCGATGGGCGGGCAGATCGACCGCTATCTGGCGACTGACGTCGTCATGTACCCCGGCTTCTCCGGCGGCCCGCTGGTGGGGGCCAACGGCCGGCTGCTGGGGCTGAACACGTCCGGCCTGAACCAGGGCATCAGTCTGGCTATCCCCGTTGCCACGCTCGACCGGGTCGTCGACACGCTGCGGGCGCATGGGCGCGTGCGGCGCGGCTATCTGGGCGTCAGCACGCAACGCGTGCGGCTACCCGAAGGCGTGGCCGCCGCGGTGGGGCAGAAGACGGGCTTGCTGGTCGTCGCCGTGGAGAGCGGTAGCCCAGCCGAGGCCGCCGGCCTGACGCTGGGCGACACGCTGCTGTCCCTGGGCGGCAAGGCGATCCAGACGCACGAAGACCTGTTGGCGGCGCTGTCGGGCGACGTAGTCGGCCAGAAAGAGGTAGCCAGCGTCCTGCGCGGCGGGCAGGTGCAGGAAGTGGCGGTCAAGATCGGCGAGCGCGAGTGAAATAAGAACCTCACGCAAAGATCGCGAAGGACGCAAAGAACGCTAAGAAGAGTGATCTTTTGGCGCGCTTGGCGTCCTTCGCGATCTTTGCGTGAGGTCTTTTCTACCGTCTTAGTAGTCGCGGCAGGGCACGGGTTTCGCTGATGTCAAGGGCGAAGACGGCCGCCGTATAGGCCAGCACCCCGGCCGCACCCCCGACCAGCACTGCCGGCAGCCAGGCCAGCGTGCCCGTTCCGGCCACCACCTGCCCCACCGCCCACGCCGCGCCAAACGCCGCCGCCCCCGTCAGCAGCGCCGCCACGAGCGACCGGGCCGCGCTGCGCGCCACCGGCCCGCCCGACAGCCCGCCGATCTGTCGCCGCACCACGACGATCATCAGCGCCGTGTGGACGCTGTCTCTTATACACATCTCCGAGCCCACGAGACCGTACTAGATCTCGTATGCCGTCTTCTCCTTGAAAAAAAAAAATAACATGTGTCACCACCTACACGCCGCA
>CALLZA010000687.1 GCA_937858165.1 uncultured Ardenticatenia bacterium | reverse complement strand
GCTTGTTGTGTTTAGTTTGTTACCGTTACCTCGTGTTATTACTTCTGGCTTATGAGACAGCCGATGCTTTATTAGATGAGCAGCTTGCTCTGTTCCTTATAGTGACTCGCACACTAGTCTCTGCTTTGTTTTTTTTTTTTTTAATGATACGGCGACCACCGAGATCTACACTAGATCGCTCGTCGGCAGCGTCAGATGTGTATAAGAGACAGGCCCAGCCCTGGGCGAGGCTTGGAACTTCGGCCCGCTGGAACAGAAGGGTGTCACGGCGCAGGCACTGGCCGAGAAGCTGGTGGAGCTGTGGGGCAGCGGGGCGTGGGAGCATACGCGGCCTGGCTTCGCCGAGGTGGAGACGGGGCTACTGCGCCTCAGTTGGGACAAGGCCGCCCACCGGCTTGACTGGCGGCCGGTCTACACCTGGGTCGATGCCCTGACGGAGATCACCGACTGGTTCAAGGCGTATCAGCGGGGCGACGACATGGGCCGCGTGACGCGCGACCACATCGGCCGCTACACCGCCCGCGCGGCGGAACTGGGGCTGCCCTGGGCGGAAGAGAGTTAACCACAGATTACACAGATTTCACAGATTGCTACGAGTCTACACGTGCTCTCTTTAATCTGTGGAATCTGTGAAATCTGTGGTTCCCATTCTTATGTCCCTCAAAAAGCCGGGCCTGTGGTTCGGCCTGATTGCGCTGGGCGCGCTGGCGCTCAATTTGTGGCTGAGGCTGACGCCGTTCGACTTCGTGTGGGACGGCCGCGTGCCATGGGAGCGCCTGTCGCTGGCCCCACTGACGCTGCGCGACGTGCCGCTCAACGTGCTCCTCTTCGTCCCCCTGGGCTTCGGCCTGGCCGGGATTGTGACTGCCGACGGCCGACCACCGACTGCTGCCAACAAGGCGTCTCTTTCTGGCGGCGGGCGGTGGTCGGCCGTCGGCGGTCTCCTCGCCATTAGCTTGTTGCTCTCCGCCGCGCTGGAGGCGGCGCAGTTGTTCTTGCCGGCGCGTGCGCCGTCGGTGGCGGACGTGGTGGCCAATGGGCTGGGGGCGCTGCTGGGGGTGGGGCTATACCGCGCCTGGGCAATGGGCGTCGGCCGCGCCCTGCGCCGCTACGCCACGGGGCGCAACCTGATGCTCGGCCTGGGCATCTACAGCCTCGGTGTGGCGCTGCTGACCGGCTATCTGTACCGCAGCGTCCGGCTGAGCAACTGGGATACGTCGTTCCCGCTGGTGGTGGGCAATGAGGCGGTGGGGCGGCGTCAGTGGAGCGGGCAAGTAGAATGGATGTCGTTTACGTGGCCTAATAACGACAGCATGACCATGTACGGCGAGTATCAATTCGACGGTGAGGCGCCGTTCGAGTTCTTAACTGCGCTGGAGACAACTCTGCCGCCGCTCAATTGGCGCGAAGGGCCAATGACCGCGCAGGATGGCAATGGGGTGACGATTGGGCCGGGCGAATGGTTGGCGACGGAGACGGGCTTCAGCAGCTTTTCCGCCGCCGCGCGCGAGGCGAACGGATTCTCCATCACCGTTAGTGCCGCCACGGCCGACCCAGCGCAGCGTGGCCCGGCGCGGATCGTCTCGATCTCAGCCGATGCCGAACGGCGGAACGTCACCTTGGGCCAGGAGAAGGACGCGCTCATCATCCGTCTGCGCACACTTGCCGGCGGCGAGAACGGCCAGAAGCCGGAACTGCTTGTGCCAGGCGTCTTCGCCGACGGGCGCTCTCGCCTGATCACTGTCACTTACGACGCGCCGATACTGTGGGTGACAGTAGACGAAGAGGAGTACGCCCTGTCGCTGGCCCCCGGCGCGGCGTTCTTTCCAGGCTTCGCCAACGAGAACCGCTGGCCGGTGGTCATGGGCGGCAATCCCCGTCGCTACGACTACGCCTACGCCGGTATCGTCGTCGGCCTGGCGGTGCTGCTCTTTGGTGGCCTCGTTGTCGCCCGTCGTCTGGTTGGGGATGAAAAGGATTGATCCGCAGATTGGGCAGATTAAGAAGAAGACCTCACGCAAAGATCGCCAAGGACGCAAAGAACGCCAAGAAATCCTCTTCTCTGCGCTGTTTGCGTCCTTGGCGATCTTTGCGTTAGGTTCTTCTCTCTTCTCTTATAATCTGCCTAATCTGCGGATTACTTCTCTTCTATCTCGCTCCCAGCGGCGCTGTCCAGAAACCAGACGACCTCCCCCTCCTCCGGGGCGATGCGCTGGGCGGGGTATTGGTCGGGGTCTTGCTCTGGGCCGAGGGCGGCGGCGACGGCGGCGGCCTTGTTCTGGCCGCTGACGACGAAGGCCACGCGTCGGGCGTGGTTGAAGACGATGGGGGTCAGGGTGACGCGCTGGGCGGGGCGGCCATCATACTCCGCCTCGACCGCCTGCACCGGCACGACGCACGTCGCCGGCGAATCGGGGAAGAGCGACGCTGTGTGGCCGTCTTCGCCCAACCCCAGCAGGGCCACGTCGAAGCGCGGCCAGGGGGACGGGCAGCCGGGGTCGTGCTGCTGGGCGAAGGCGCGCAACTGCTCGGCATAGTCGGTCACGGCGGCGACTTCGTCCAGCTCGCCCTTGATGCGATGGACGTTACCTTCCGGCAGATCAAGATGGCGCAGCAGGGCGTCGTGGGCCGCGGCGTGGTTGGAGCCGGGGTCGTCGGGCGGCACAAGGCGCTCGTCGCCCCAGAAGACGTGGACGCGCTCCCAGGGCAGGTCGGCCTTGGCCAATTGAGCGTAGAGGGCCAGCGGGGTCTGGCCGCCGGCCAGGACGAGGCTGGCCGTGTCGGATTCCTCCAGCGCGGCGCGCAGCCCGGCGACGACGTACTCCGCCCCTGTCTCTTATACACATCTCCGAGCCCACGAGACCGTACTAGATCTCGTATGCCGTCTTCTGCTTGAAAAAAAAAAACAAACCACTTAATACCCTACCTATCACGTGTTGCTACAGACAACATTACGAATACCAACAGATACCAAACATTCGTGCTGTAGATGAGAATGTACACACGAACACACATACACTCCATAGTAACACA
>CALLZA010000686.1 GCA_937858165.1 uncultured Ardenticatenia bacterium | reverse complement strand
GTCCTGGGTGTTGTAGTGTTTTTTTTTTTCAAGGAGAAGACGGCATACGAGATCTAGTTAGGTCTCGTGGGCTCGGAGATGTGTATAGGAGACAGGGCGTATCTGGCCCACTTCGCCATCAGCGACATCGACGCCGACGCCTTCTACCCCGCCGAGCGCTTTAGCCGCGGCGCGGCCGGGCTGGCCGGGGCCACGGCCGAACCTTACCGCGTGTGGCTGGAGGATTGGTCGGTGGAAGCGATCGCGCCGGGCCAGGTGCGGTTGCGGGCGCAGACGGCCGACGCCGCGCTCGACCTGGTGCTGACCGAGACGCTGCCACCCGTCCTCCACGGTGACGACGGGCTGAGCCAGAAGGGGCCGGAGCCGGGCAACGCCTCCTACTATTACTCCATCGTCCAGCAGCAGGCCGCGGGGACGGTGCGCGCCGGGGGCGAGACCCACGACGTGACCGGTCTGGCCTGGAAAGACCACGAGTGGAGCACGAGCGCGTTGAGCGAAGGTGCTATCGGCTGGGACTGGATCTCGCTGCAAATGGACGACGGCGGGGCGCTGATGCTCTTCGAGATTCGCCGCGCCGATGGCACGCGCGAGCCGTTATCAGCCGGGACCTACGTCGCCCCCGACGGCACACTGACCCACCTGGCCGCGGGCGACTGGACACTGGAAGTGACCGACACCTGGGTCAGCCCTAACAGCGGCGGCGAATACCCGGCCGGCTGGCGCATCAGCGTACCGTCGGTCGGGCTGGAATTGACCGGACGGCCGCAGATGGCTAACCAGGAGTTGAACGTCTCAACAACCTACTGGGAAGGCGCGGTTGAGTTCAGCGGCACACTGCGCAGAGCGCCTATCTCAGCCGAAGGCTACATCGAGTTGACGGGGTACGCCGGGTCGATGGAAGGGCGGTTGTAGGCGTCAGGGCGTGTATGCGAACGGCCGGCTGCGGGTGTGCCCGCGCCGGGCCGCAGCCACGGGGCTACGCAACAGCGGCCCGTGAACGGGCCTACAGAGCGCGGCCGCCGTTGCTTGAGTCGGCCTTGGCCGGTGTTGGGGCAGTCACATTCACCGGCCGCTTCGGCCCCGTGTTGCCCGGTGCGCGCCGCGTCGTTCCGCAATGAGCAGCCCGATGCACAAGGCCAGCGCCAGGCCGCTCACGCCCATGCCGACGAACGCGCTGCGGGGCCGGAAGATGAACTCGTAGGTGTGCGCCCCTGTCTCTTATACACATCTGACGCTGCCGACGAGCGATCTAGTGTAGATCTCGGTGGACGCCGTATCATTAAAAAAAAAAATCATCTCTATCCCCACTACCACGCACTTCATGAAAAGAGAATCACCTTAGCGTCTGCCCACACGACATACCAAAGGACCGAGCAAGCCCAAACACAGCATCACGAGGATGCACAG
>CALLZA010000685.1 GCA_937858165.1 uncultured Ardenticatenia bacterium | reverse complement strand
CCGTCCTCGCGCGTCTATGCCGTGGCCCCGGGGTGGGTGCCGTGGTGGGCCAGCGCGCCCCGCTGCGTCCCGGGCGTCAGGAGGGGCGGGTGGCCGCCGGTCAGCAGCCGCGCGGCGTGGATCCCGGCCAGCGGCCCCGTCCCGGCGTTGCCCACGTACCCCTCCACGCCGACGATCTGCCCGGCGAAGAACAGGTCGGCCCGGTTGCGATACTGGAGCGTCGGTTGCAGCAGCGCCGGGGCGTTGACGTAGGTGTTGCGGTGCATCATGCCATAGCGGACAAACTCGGCCTGGGCCAGACCGGGGATGAGGCGCAGCACGCGCTTCTGGTCGGGCCACTTCAGGTTGGTCTGGAAGCCGACCAGGTTGTAGAGCGTGCCGATGAGATTGTCCTGGCGCAACTGGACGACGGCGTACGGCCGCTTGCCCGTGCGCGGGTCGATCAGCCCCACCGGGCGCAGCGGCCCGAAGGCCAGCGCCTCGCGCCCGCGCCGGGCCAGCGCCTCGACGGGCATACACCCCTCGAAGAAGTGGGGGTCTTCGCGCTCGAACTGCTTGAGGACAATGGTTTCGGCGCTCAGCAGGGCGTCGGTGAACGCCTCGTACTCCTCGCGCGTCATGGGGCAGTTGATGTAGTCCCCCTCCACCTGCTCGCCGCGAGCCTGGAGGCTCGCGCTACCTTCGCGGTCGTAGCGCGACTGGCGGAAGGCGATGCTCATGTCTACCGTCTCGGCCTGGACAATGGGCGAGACGGCGTCGTAGAAGTAGAGGTAGTCGCGCCCGCTCAGCCCGGCGATGACCTCGGCCAGCGCCGGCGAGGTCAGCGGCCCGGTGGCGACGATGGTCGGGCCGTCGGGCAACGCCGTCACTTCCTCATGGACGAGGGTAATGAGCGGGTGCGTGGCGATGCGCTCGGTGACCAGTTGGGCGAACGCCTCGCGATCCACGGCCAGCGACGAGCCGGCAGGTACGGCCGTCCGCGTCGCGCAATCAAGCAGCAGCGAGCCGAGGCCGCGCAACTCCGCCTTCAGCAGCCCCGGCGCTTTGTGGGGCAGGTCGGAGCCGAGGGAGTTGCTGCACACCAGTTCAGCCAGCCAGGGGGTGTCGTGGGCGGGGGTCGGTGTGCCAGGGCGCATCTCGTAGAGGCGCACAGGCACGCCCAGCTCGGCCGCCTGCCACGCCGCCTCCGTCCCCGCCAGCCCGCCGCCGATGACTATGAGTTCCTTCATGGGTCAAGTTTACCACAGGCGAAGAAGACCTCACGCAAAGATCGCCAAGGCCGCCAAGAAGAGTTTCTTTTTGCGTCTTTAGCGCCCTTGGCGATCTTGGCGTGAGGTTCTTATAAATCTGTGAAATCTGTGTCATCTGTGGTTAACTTCCCCCATGCAAACCGTACCCGACGAACGCGGCAAGTTCGGCCCCTATGGGGGCCAGTTTGTGCCCGAAACGCTGATGCCAGCCCTGGAAGAGCTGATCGCTGCCTATGAAGACGCGCGCCACGACCCGGCGTTCGTGGCCGAGTTCGAGGGGCTGCTCAGCAGCTACGTCGGCCGCCCCTCGCCGCTGACCCACGCTAAGCGTCTGTCCGAGCGCCTCGGCGGGGCGCAGATCTACCTCAAGCGCGAAGACCTCAACCACACCGGGGCGCACAAGATCAACAACGCTCTGGGCCAGGCGCTCCTGGTCAAGCGCATGGGCAAGCAGCGCGTCGTGGCCGAGACGGGCGCGGGGCAGCACGGCGTGGCCACGGCCACCGCCTGCGCCCTGCTGGGGCTGAAGGGCATCGTCTACATGGGCGAGGTCGACATCGCCCGCCAGCAGCCCAACGTCTACCGCATGAAGCTGCTGGGGGCGGAGGTGCGGCCGGTCAGTTCCGGCAGCCGCACGCTGAAGGACGCCATCAACGCGGCCATCCGCGACTGGGCGACCACCTTCGGCACGACCAACTACCTCCTCGGCTCCGTCCTCGGCCCCCACCCCTACCCGACGATGGTGC
>CALLZA010000684.1 GCA_937858165.1 uncultured Ardenticatenia bacterium | reverse complement strand
TCGTTATAGTTCGCATAGTCATCTTTTTTAGTGTTTGTGTTTTGACTCTGGATTTCTCTGATTGCTCTTCAGTTTTTTTTTTTTTAATGAGACGGCGACCACCGAGATCTACACTAGATCGCTCGTCGGCAGCGTCAGATGTGTATAAGAGACAGTCAGTACGCAGCCGTAAGACTGGATGCGCTCGATCAGGTCTTCGATCTCGCCCACTTCCACCGTCAGGCGCGAGAACAGCGGGCCGCCCAGGTCGCTACCCGGCGTGACCGACAGGGCGTCAATGGCCCGGCTCTCGTGGCTGAGGCGCGCCCGCAACTCCAGCACACGGCCGACCAGCGGCTCCAGCTCCGGCAGCGTGGCGTTGGCTTCTTTGACGGTGTAGTAGCGCAGGCTCATGTAGCGACTCCTTGACCAATAAAAAAGGGTGTCGGCCGGACAACGGCGACACCCTCATGAAGCAACAGAATCGGGTGGGACTAGTGGCCGCAGCCGCAACCACCGCCGCCGGCCGCGCCCTCATAGCCGCCGCCGTTCTTGGCTTTGAACGACGAACCGCAGCCACAGGAGGTGACGGCGTTGGGGTTCTCGATCTTGAAGCCGCCGCCCATGATGCTGTCCACGTAGTCGATGGTCGCGCCTTCCAGGTACATCATGCTGGTCGGATCGATGAAGATCTTCACCCCGTCCTGCTCGATGACGTGGTCATAGTCGCGGGCCTCGGCCTCCAGGGCCATGCCGTACTGCATGCCGGAGCAGCCGCCGCCGGCGACGAAGACGCGCAGGCCATAGTCGGGCACGTTCTTCTGGATCAGCAGGTTGCGGACCGTTGCGCCGGCCGCTTCGGTCATAGATACGGTTTCCGTTTGTACGTTCTCTAGGTGCTGAACATCCATGTTGTCTCAGTCCTTGCTCAAATAGCGGCCGTGATGTGCCGGTGAATTTGAGTGGATTTTAGCAGTCATATTGAGGGAAGTCAATATTTATGAAATGTTTCTATTAAATGGCTATGCCTCTCTTTCCAGTCCCCCTCCCTTTGGGAGGGGTTAGGGGAGGGCGTGCTGTCACAAGGACAAGACCCTCTCCCTAACCCTGTCTCTTATACACATCTGACGCCGCCCCCGACCGCACTAGGGTAGAACTCGGGGGGCGCCGGAACAATTACAAAAACAAAAGAATGCTGAAAAAACAGTAGAAGAAGAATATAAAATAAAC
>CALLZA010000683.1 GCA_937858165.1 uncultured Ardenticatenia bacterium | reverse complement strand
CCTTGCTTCGCACTCGCTCTATTCGTGCTTTGTTGAGTTACTCAATGTGTGGTATACGTTGATTCCTATGTGACTCCTGCTTATTGTGTTCTTGCGAGCCTCTGTGCTATCTGTCTTGTTTTTTTTTTTAATGATACGGCGACCACCGAGATCTACACTAGATCGCTCGTCGGCAGCGTCAGATGTGTATAAGAGACAGATCGAGGAGTATACCTTCTTCCTCTTGCAGCCGATTCTGGCCGGCTTGTGGCTGGGCTTCCTATCGCGGCGGCTGGCGCTGCCCGATGAGCCGTTGCGGCCGCGCCTGCGCCTCTGGTTGACCGTTGCCGCCGGCGCGCTATGGCTGGTCATGGTGGGCATTCTCGTCTTCAACTGGCAGCCGGGGACGTACATGGGGCTGATCTTCGGCTGGGCCTTGCCGCCCATCGCCCTGCAACTGGCCTTCGGCGGCGACATCCTCTGGCGCTACCGGCGGCTGGTCTTTCTGACCATCGCCACCATCGGCGTCTACCTGAGCCTGGCCGACGCCCTGGCCATCAGCTTCACCATCTGGACCATTGACCCGGCCCAGTCGTTGCCCTTCCTGATCGGCGGCGTGCTGCCCATCGAGGAGTTCACCTTCTTTGTTATCACCTGCACGCTGCTGACGTTCGGCGTCACACTGCTGCTGGCCGAGGAGAGCCACCGGCGCTTCGCCGCCATCCGCCGCTGGTGGGTTGCGCGCCGCCAGCCACGGGTTGAAGCTGAGATAGGATAAGAAAGGGAGCCGATTACACACGGCTGAGGACAGCCGTGTGTAATCTATGGCTCAAAACTCTTAAGGCAGGTTCGTCTCGCCCATCAGCCAGCGATCCACCTCCCGCGCCGCGCCGCGCCCTTCGTGGATGGCCCAGACGACGAGGCTCTGGCCGCGGCGGGCGTCGCCAGCGGCAAAAACGTCGGGCGCGGCCGTCTGGTAGCGCCCGTAGGGCGCGGCCACGTTGGCGCGGCCGTCCTGCGTCGCTCCCAATTCGGCCGGCAACTTCCCCTCCGGCCCCAGGAAGCCCAGAGCCAGGATGACCATCTGCGCCGGCCACTCGCGCTCGCTACCGGGCACGGGCCGCGGGGCCAGCCGCCCGTCGCCGCTGCGCTCCCAGGCCACGTCCACCGTGCGCAATCCGCGCAGGCAGCCGTTGGCGTCCCCCAGCAACTCCGTCGTCTGCACGCTGTAAGCCCGCGGGTCGTCGCCGAAAACGGCCGCCGCCTCAGCCTGACCGTAGTCCAGCTTGTAGACGCGCGGCCACTGCGGCCAGGGGTTGTCGGCGGCACGCTGTTCGGGCGGCTGGGGCATGATCTCAAACTGCACCAGGCTGCGGCAGCCGTGGCGCAGCGCCGTGGCCACGCAGTCGGTGCCGGTGTCGCCGCCACCGATGACGATGACGTCGCGCCCGGCGGCGGAGAAGGACTGCCCGTCGCCGTGATTCGACTCCATCAGGCGGCGCGTGTTGGCCCGCAGGAACTCCATGGCGAAGTGGACGCCGCCCAGGTCGCGGCCGGGCACAAGCAGATCGCGCGGCCGCGTCGCCCCGGTGCAGAGAACAATGGCGTCGAAGTCGCGCCGCAGTTCGCCGGCGGTCACGTCCTCGCCGACGCTGATGCCGGTGACGAAGCGCACGCCCCCGGCCCGCAGCACATCCAGCCGCCGCTCGACTAGACCCTTGTCCAGCTTCATGTTGGGGATGCCGTACATGAGCAGCCCGCCGATGCGGTCCGCGCGTTCGAAGACAGTGACCCAGTGGCCGGCGCGGTTGAGCTGCGCGGCGCAGGCCAGGCCGGACGGGCCAGAGCCGACGACGGCCACCTTCTTGCCGGTGCGCACCGGCGGCGCCTCCGGCACGATCCAGCCTTCCTCGAACCCTCTGTCGACGATGGCGCACTCGATGCTCTGGATCGTCACCGGCGGGTCAAGCAGACCCAGGGTGCACGAGCCTTCGCACGGCGCCGGGCAGACGCGGCCGGTGAACTCCGGGAAGTTGTTGGTCTGGTGCAGCACGGTGATCGCGTTGTGCCAGTCGCCGCGGAAGACCAGATCGTTGAAGTCCGGAATGATGTTGTTGACCGGGCAGCCGTTGTTGCAGAAGGGCGTGCCGCAGTCCATGCAGCGCGCGCCCTGGATCTTGGCCTGCTCGGCGTTCAGGCCGATGACGAATTCCTTGTAGTTCTTCAGCCGCTGGGGAACGGGCTCGTAGCCTTCGTCGAGGCGCGCGTATTCCAGGAAACCGGTGACCTTGCCCATCTGATTCTTCCCTCGTTCGTTTCGTGCCGGCCCTCCAGCCCATGCGGCCTTGCCCCTTCGCTTTCCCCATGGGGCGGACATGA
>CALLZA010000682.1 GCA_937858165.1 uncultured Ardenticatenia bacterium | reverse complement strand
CTGCTTTTTACGCTACTAATGATCTTATATTATAGTTTGATCATGATCGTGACTTCGTCTGCTAACTGTCATATTAATACTTCATGCGCTTCCACATATCCGTCCAGTTTTTTTTTTTAATGATACGGCGACCACCGAGATCTACACTAGATCGCTCGTCGGCAGCGTCAGATGTGTATAAGAGACAGACACCGACCAGATCATCCCCGCCCGCTTCCTGAAGACGATCAGCAAAGCCGGGTTGGGACAAAACCTGTTCGCCGACTGGCGCTATGGCGAGGATGGGCGACCGAACCCCGACTTCCCGCTCAACCGGCCGGAGAACGCCGGCGCGCGCATCCTGTTGGCCGGCGATAACTTCGGCTGCGGCTCCAGTCGCGAGCACGCCCC
This sequence comes from uncultured Ardenticatenia bacterium, assembly GCA_937858165.1. Lineage (GTDB taxonomy): Bacteria > Chloroflexota > Anaerolineae > Promineifilales > Promineifilaceae > Promineifilum. The sequence goes on along the minus strand of CALLZA010000682.1, from coordinate 2,097 downwards.
GTGGGCGCTGGCCGACTACGGCTTCAAAGCGATCATCAGTACCTCGTTCGCCGACATCTTCCGCAACAACGCCCTGAAGAACGGCCTGTTGCCGCTCATCGTCGATGACGCCACCCACGAGCAACTCATCAGCCTGGTGGTCGAAGACCCGGAGACGGAGATCACCATCGATCTGGACACGCAATCGCTCATCCTGCCCGACGGCCGCCGCGTCACCTTCCCCATCGACACCTTCAGCAAAGTCTGCATGCTCGAGGGGCTGGATCAACTCGGCTATCTGCTGAAGCACGGCGCGGCCATCGACGCCTATGAGCAGGCGACGGCTGATCGCCGGCCGCGGACAACGGACGGGGCGCTGGCAAGCTAAAGCGCTCGACTACGAACACTGACCTACTGACAACTGCTTATGAGCCACATCTACCTCTACGACACAACCCTGCGCGACGGCACGCAGCGCGAAGGCATCTCATACTCGCTCGACGACAAGCTCAAGATCGCCGCGCGGCTCGACGCCTTCGGCATGGACTACATCGAAGGCGGCTGGCCCGGCTCCAATCCCAAGGACGTCGAGTTCTTCCGCCGCGTCCCGGCGCTGGGGCTGGGCCACGCCCGGCTGGCGGCCTTCGGCAGCACGCGTCGCAAGGATACGCGCCCGGCCGACGACGCCAACATCGCCGCTTTGCTGGGGGCGGAAACCCCGGTGGTCACCCTGGTCGGCAAGAGTTGGGAACTGCACGTTGTGGACGTGCTGGAGACGACGCGGGAAGAGAACCTGGCGATGATCGAAGACAGCGTGGCCTACTGCGTGGCCCAGGGCAAGGAGGTCATCTACGACGCCGAGCACTTCTTCGACGGCTACCGGGCTAACCCCGCCTACGCCCTGGCCACGCTGGAGGCCGCCGCCCGCGGCGGGGCCAACTGCGTCGTCCTGTGCGACACCAACGGCGGGGCGCTGCCCTGGTTCGTGGAGGAAGTCACCTGCCGGGCGGTCGAGCGGCTGGGCGGCGCGGCCGTGGGCATCCACACCCACGACGACGCCGGCTGCGGCGTGGCCAACACGCTGGCCGCCGTGCGCGCCGGGGCGGTGCAGGTGCAGGGCACGGTCAACGGCTACGGCGAGCGCGTGGCCAATGCTAACCTGTGCACCATCATCCCTGATCTACAACTGAAGATGGGCTACGACTGCGTCTCGGCCGAGCGACTGGCCGGGCTGACCGACCTGTCGCGCTACGTGGCGGAGCTGGCCAACCTGACCCACGACGACCACCTGCCCTACGTCGGGGCCAGCGCTTTCGCCCACAAGGGAGGCATCCACGTCGCGGCCATGCTGAAGCACGCCGCCAGCTATCAGCACGTCGAGCCGACGCAGGTCGGCAACCGGCAGCGCAGCGTCGTCTCCGAGCTATCCGGGCGAGGCAATCTGGTGGACAAGATCAAGCAGTTCAACCTGAACCCGGAGAGCCTGGATCTGCCGACGGTGCTGGAGCAGATCAAGCAGTTAGAATCTCAGGGCTTCACGTTTGAGGGCGCGGAGGCGTCGGTTGAACTCATGTTGCGGCGCACGCACCCAGCCTACGTGCCGCCGTTCGAGTTGAGCGACTACACGGTCAATGTCCAGCGGCGGCGCGGTCGCGGGCTGATCGTCGAGGCGACGGTCAAGGTGCGCGTCGGGCCGCAGATCATGCACACGGTGGCTGAGGGCAACGGCCCGGTCAACGCCCTCGACGCGGCGCTGCGCAAGGCTCTCATTGACATCTTCCCGCAGATCGCCGGCGTACGGCTGGAGGATTACAAGGTGCGCATCCTTGATGGCGAAAACAACACCGCGGCCACGACGCGCGTGCTGATCGAGACACGGCAAGGGGCACGCCGCTGGAGCACCGTCGGGGCCAGTGCCAACATCATCGACGCCAGCTGGCGGGCGCTGGCCGACAGCATGGAGTATGCGCTCGTTACGAGCTAAGAAGAGAAGAAACCACAGATTACACAGATTTCACAGATTAAGTAATTATTCGAAAGGTATGTGAACTTTACCAACTGAACAAAGCGAGCGACTCTCTCCGAAAACGGAGGGAAGCGCCATGTTGTACGCCCAGG
>CALLZA010000681.1 GCA_937858165.1 uncultured Ardenticatenia bacterium | reverse complement strand
CTATTCTTCTTCTCACCTCGTGTTCATTTTTCTATCCTTTCTTGACTGTTTGTATCTTCGATTTTTTTTTTTTTTTAATGATACGGCGACCACCGAGATCTACACTAGATCGCTCGTCGGCAGCGTCAGATGTGTATAAGAGACAGGCCTAGCTCCATACCCCCGAGCCTGGCTGATGATCCGTACGCGAAAGACTGCGACCCAAAGCAGGCGCGTATCAGAGTCATTTGTGATAGTGGCACCTTAACGCAAGTGCTTATCTACAACGATAATGAACTGGTTTACTCTACCACTGCCAAGGTAGGCACGGGAGGAACCGCGCCTCCGGACAAATCGCACTGCGGCGATTTCACTCGCGTTGTTGTTAAATACGATCCAGGACATGCGACGTTCCATTTTTCGACAAACAGAAAGTTGGCTAAGCGACCGGGGTAACTCGCGTCCACAGCCCAGCCCTGCGCGCCGGCTGGAGGCACGCGTTTCTACCTAGAAACGCAGGTCTCCAGCCGGTAAAGGGTGCAATAGCCGTTCATCTCCCTCCTTTACGCATACTTAGGGCTATTGCAAGGCTGGAAGGAAAACCTCACGCAAAGGACGCCGAAGGCCCCCAGAAGAGTTCTCTTGCGGTCTTGGCGATCTTTGCGTGCGGTTTTACAGACTTTATTTAACAGCCTCTTTGTACTTCTTGCCTTTCCCTATTTCCATGCTATAATCCCAGATCGCGCATTAACGCGCTTCTAACGCGGTTGCGGTTGACATATTGACGGTTGCCGATATAATTAACCCTAGTTAGACAGTGAGTACGCTGTAACCGAGAGCGTTGGCCCCGCGGGCCAGACGCTCTTTTGCGCGTTTGCGCCCCATAGTAGGTGCTGGAGCAGGGATTTGAGTTAGGCAAGGGGTTCTGTCCTGACCCCTGACCCCCTGGCCTCTGGAACCTAACGAATGTCGGAGCCAATAGTGGTGGTTTTGGGAGGTCAATAGTGGAGAGTACTGATTTCCGCTCGCTACGCGTCAGTCTGGCGTCGCCGGAGCAGATTCGCTCGTGGTCCTATGGTGAAGTGACCAAGCCGGAGACGATCAACTACCGCCGGCTGCGCCCGGAGAAGGACGGCCTGTTCTGCGAGGCCATCTTTGGCCCGACGCGCGACTGGCAGTGCTACTGCGGCAAGTATAAGAATGTCCGCTACAAGGGGATCGTCTGCGACAAGTGTGGCGTGGAGATCACCCGCTCTTCCGTTCGCCGCGAGCGCCTGGGCCACATTGAGCTGGCCGCGCCCGTGGCCCACGTCTGGTACACCCGGCGCGTGCCCAGCTACATGGGCTTGCTGCTGAACATTTCGCGCCGTAACCTCGACCGCGTTCTCTACTTCGCCCAGTACGTCATCACCCACGTCGACGAAGAGTCGCGCCAGCGCGCGCTGAAGCGGCTGGATGAGGAGCTCCAGGAGGCGGAGAGCCAACTGGACACGAAGCTGCGCGAGCAGTTGCAGGAGACGACCGGTGAGGCCGCCACGCGCCTGACCGAGCGCGAGGCCGTTCGCGACGAGTTGCATCGCAGCTTCGACGACCGCCTGAGCACCCGCACCGACGAGTTGGTGCAGGAAGCCAAGCACATCGAACAGCGGCTGACGAACCTGAAGGGTTCGAGCGCCTCCGAGGACATCATCCTGGCCGGTGAACTCATCGTTCAGAAGGGCGAGGCCGTCGGCCGCGAACACACCGTTCTGGTCAACGAGATCACCAAGGAACGCCTGGAGACGATCCAGCGCACGGCCGAGGAAGAGCAGCAGCGCGACCTGGAAGCGCTCGGTCGCGAGATCGAAGAGCTGCGCAGCGAGATCGGTGTGGCCGGCGAAGGGCTGCGCGATCGGATGGATCAGAAAATGGTCCGTCTGCGCCAGCAGGCCCAGGCTAACCGCGACCAACTCGAAGCGCTATCGCAGATGACGTTCCTGAATGAGAACGACTACCGCGAGCTGAAGAGCAAGTTCGGCAACGTCTTCCGCGCCGGCATGGGCGCCGAGGCGTTCCACGAGATCCTCAAGAGCATGGATCTGGAGAAGCTCGGCCGCGACCTGTGGCGCGAAGTGCGCACCAGCCGCAGCAAGCAGGCGGCCAAGCGGGCCACCAAGCGCTTGCAGGTGGTCGAGGCGCTGCGCGCCAGCGGCAACCGGCCGGAGTGGATGATCCTGACCGTGCTGCCGGTCATCCCGCCCGACCTGCGGCCGATGGTGCAGTTGGACGGCGGCCGTTTCGCCACGTCCGACCTGAACGACCTCTATCGCCGCGTCATCAACCGCAATAACCGCCTTAAGCGCCTGTTGGAGCTGGGCGCGCCGGACGTGATCGTCCGCAATGAGAAGCGCATGTTCTGTCTCTTATACACATCTGACGCTGCCGACGAGCGATCTAGTGTAGATCTCGGTGGTCGCCGTATCATTAAAAAAAAAAATATGAGACAGTGTGTAGACAGAGGAATAAGCACAATAGAGAGGGCATACGAACAAATGTAGATAGG
>CALLZA010000680.1 GCA_937858165.1 uncultured Ardenticatenia bacterium | reverse complement strand
GGATGGGGCTGGACAGCATGGCGAAACGCATTCACAAGGTGGACGGCAGCATTCGGATTATCAGTCGCCCCGGCCACGGCACGCGCGTCGAAGCGCGCGCGCCGCTGGCCCCGACGACACGGGAAGGCGTGTAGATAGATGATGGCCGAGAGTGACCTACGCATCCTGATCGTTGAGGATCAGACCATTGTCCGCGAGGGGTTGTGCGCTATGCTGGCGACAAAGCCCGGCTTACAGGTGGTGGGTGTGGCCGCCGATGGCGACGAAGCGGTGCGGCAGGCGTTGCGCTTGCGGCCCGATGTGATCCTGATGGATCTGATCATGCCCAACAAGGGCGGCATTTGCGCCACGCGGGAGATCGTGGCCCAGTGGCCAGAGGCGCGCATCCTCATCCTGACCAGCTTCAGCGACGACACCCAGATCGTCGAAGCCCTGCGCGCCGGCGCGCAAGGGTACGTGCTGAAGCAGGACGTGGGCCAGGAGTTGGTCAACGCCCTGCATCACGTCCACGCCGGTCAGACGCCGCTCAACCCGCTGGTGGCCCGGCAACTGGTGCAATCCCTGGCCGCGCCGCGCCGCGCCGACACGCTCGACGTGCTGCTGACCGAGCGCGAAATTGAGATCGCCCGCCTGGTGGCCCGCGGCGACGACAATCAGGGCATCGCCAACGCGCTGGGCATCAGCTGCCGCACGGTCGGCACGCACGTGACCAACATCCTGCGCAAAGCCAACGTCGCCAACCGCACCCAACTGGCGCTGCTGATGCTGCGGCAGGGGCTGGCATCTTTGCATGAGGAGTAGTGGTCAGTCAGCAGGGGTCAGCGGCCACTGGCCCCTGGCCCCTGCCCCCTGACCTCTACTCTGTGTAGTACCCCATCCCGACCACGCCTGGGCCGACATTGGCGCCGATGACCGGGGTGAGTTCGTTGCTCAGGAACTCCTGCGGCTGGACGGCGGCCAGAATCTGCTGCATGACGTAGGCCGCGTCGTTGGGCGCGTTGGCGTGGATCACGCCGGCGTGGATGTTCTGCTTGCCGCTCATCTCGCCCAGGACAATCTCCAGCATATGGGCGATGGCTTTGCTCTTGGTGCGCACCGAAGCCAGCGGCTCGATCTGGCCGTTCTCGATGTGGAGCACGGGTTTAATCGACAGCACCGAACCCACCAGCCGCTTGGCCCCGCCGATGCGCCCGCCCTTGTGGAGGTACTCCAGCGTATCGACGACGAACAGCACGCGCATCCGCGGCACCAGGCCGCGCACGTATTCGGCCACGGCGCGGTAGTCGTGGCCCGCGGCCGCATGGCGCGCGGCGGCCACGGCCAGCAGCCCTTGCCCCAGCGACGCCGAGCGCGAATCGACGATCTCGATCGGGTAGTCGCCCATCGCTTGTGCGCCCAGGTGGGCCGACTGGATGGTGCCGCTGAGGGCGGACGAAACGAAGACGGCGACAATACTCTCCGCCTCCTCGGCTACCCTCTCGAAGTGTTCCGTGAACTGGCCCGGTGACGGCTGCGACGTCTTGGGCAGGTCCTTCGACTGCGGCAGCCGTTCGTAGAACTGGGCCGTGCTGATGTCGATCTGGTCGAGCAGGCTTTGCCCCTCCCAGTTCAGAATCTGCGGGATGACGTAGATGTTGTGTTCGGCAATCGTCTCCGGCATCAGATTGGCGACGCTGTCGGTCACTATGGCCACTTTTCTCTTGCTCATGAAGCTCCTCTTTCTCCTCTGGTATTCCCTCTTCTCAGCCGGGAAAGACCTGACAGGAGGGCGATCTCGAGACTCGTTCCTATTAGACAGCCTGGTCGCCCACCCGTCAGGTCTACGTATTCCTGTGACTACTGAAAGTCGTGTGTTAGCGGTTAGAACACTGGACAGACCCAATCGAAACGGTTATCTTCAGCTTCTTCACGGTCGAGAGGCGTATCCGGTGCTAGCCGGCTCCCCGTTCAGGGTTTCCCCCTATGGCTTTGTACGAATTTATACGTATGAAACCTCAGTATATTGCCGATGTAAATAGGCTCGGGGTTTGCTACATTTATCATTGTACAGTCCTAGGGAGATTGTACGCGGGGTGAATTCGGTCGCAACCAAAAACTCGGCAATTTTGCGATTGCCGGGTTTTTTGTTGCCCGCTGCCGCCCCTCGTCCACTCTGTTGCGCCACTCCCCATATCCGTCATAATCGCCACGATGGATCGCCTCACTTACGTTGGTCACGCCACGGTACGGATCGAACTCGACGGCCTGCGCCTGCTGACCGACCCCCTGCTGACGGCCCGTGTCGGCCACCTGGCACGCACTTCGCCGCCGCCGACGATCTCCGGCCTGGACATCGACGCCATTCTTATCTCCCATCTGCACATGGATCACCTCCACCTGCCGTCGCTGAGCCGGCTGGCGGCGGGGCGGTTGCTGCTGGCGCCGCGCGGCGCGGCCGACTTTCTGACCCACCACGGCTTCGGCCCGGTGGAGGAGATGGACGCGGGGGAGGTCGTCACGCTGAAGGGCATCGACATTGAGGCCACGCCCGCCAACCACCCCGATCGCCACATGCCCGGCCGGCCGCGCACGCGCGCCCTGGGCTATGTCATCCACGCCCGTCGCCGCGTCTACTTTGCCGGCGATACCGACCTGTTCCACGGCATGGCCGATATCGCCGACCGGCTCGACGTGGTCCTGTTGCCCGTCTGGGGCTGGGGGCCGACGCTGGGCGTGGGCCACCTGGACCCGTTTCGTGCCGCCCAGGCGTTGCAGATGTTGCAACCGGCGCTGGCCGTGCCCATCCACTGGGGAACTTACTTTCCGTTGGGGCTCCGCTCCTTCCTGCCGCGCCTGCTCCACCGCCCGCCGCGCGCCTTCGCCGACTACGCCGCCCACCTCGCGCCGCACGTGCGCGTCTGCCTGCTGGAACCGGGCGAGACGCTCGACCTGACCTAAAAGAGCCTCACGCAAAGATCGCGGAGGGCGCAAAGCACGCCAAAAGAACTCTTCTTAGCGTGCTTTGCGCCCTTGGGGATCTTTGCGTGAGGTTCTTACTCTCTTCCGGCGGCGGCAAAGGCTCGCGCCGCGTTCATCACGTCCTTGCTGCGCGCCAGCGCCTCGCCGACCAGCACCGCGTCGACGCCCGCGGCGCGCATGGCCGCCACGTCGTCGGCCGTCTTCAGCCCGCTCTCGCCCACCACGGTGATCTCCGGCGGGATGAGGGCGCGCAGCCGGGCCGTGGTGTCGAAATCGACCTCGAACGTTTGCAGGTTGCGGTTGTTGACGCCGATCAGCTCCGGGCGCAGCGGCAGCACACGGGCCAGCTCCGCCTCGTCGTGAACCTCGACCAGCGCCGCCATCCCCAGCCGCCGCGACAGCGCCAGCAGATCGGCCAGGTCACTGTCGCCCAGCACGGCAGCGATGAGCAGCACGGCGTCGGCCCCGGCCACGCGCGCCTCGTACAGGTGGTACGGGTGGAAGGGGAAGTCCTTGCGCAGCACCGGCAACCGCACCGCCTGACGCACGTCGCGCAGGTGCTCCAGCGTCCCCTGAAAGTGGCGCGTGTCCGTCAGCACGGAGATGGCCCGCGCCCCGCCCTTCTCATAGGCCCGCGCCAGCCGCACCGGGTCATAGTCGCGCACGATGAGACCCTTGCTGGGCGACGCCTTCTTGCACTCAGCGATGAGCGACACGCCGGGGGCGCGCACAGCGGCCAGGAAGTCGCGCGGCGGCGGGGCCACGGCGGCCATCGCCCGCAGGTCGGCCAACGGCACTTCGGTCATCAGCCGCGGCAGCCGCTCGCGGTGGTGGGTCATGATCTCGTCGAGGATTTCACCGCGACGTTTGGCGAGGTTGGTTACACTCATGAGAAGATGTCAGTTGTTAGTAGTCAGTTGCCAGTAGATCAGTGGGTCAGGGTACTGTTTTCTCAAACTCCCGAATGATCTGTCGTACATCGTTAGCAGAAATATCGGCTTGATCTGACTTCGAGTAAAGGGTGATAAGCACAATGCTCTGTTACGTCCGCAGGTAGTAGATCATCCGGTAGCCGCCACTTTTACCACGGCGCGAGTCGGTGTTGCGAATACGGACCTTATAAAGTGTATGACCAAGACGCGGTATCTGGTCGCCGATCACATGGCCGCATTGAAGTTGCTCGATAACCGGCTCGATATCGGCGCGAATGTTGCGATAGCGTTTGGCTAGCGCCCGTAGATTTCGTTTGAACTCTGGCGTGAAGCGAACATCGACAGTGGGTTGAAGCGGATCAGTCAGCATTGAGGTCGCGCCATAGCTCGGAGAGGGGCAATGTTTGCTCGCTCATCACTTCCTGCCAACCCTGGCGAAAGCTATCACTGGCCGGTTTCAACACTACGCTCTGCCGATAGAGCCGGACGATTTGTAGCAGCGCTGGAAGATACTCCCCGGGCGTAGAGTTAATCTCTTCCTGTAGCTGTTCCTTATAAGTCAACTCGAAATCAACAGCCATGTCGCTCATCCTAAGAACTCCATCATCTGGCCAGTTGTCGAGAACTTCCCCACACGATAACAGTTGTGCCAGTGACGATAGTATACCACATCCCCGCAGGTCGATTCTCCAGAAACGCGCTACCCCACGGCCTCGCCGATGATCTGCCGCACGATCCCCGCCGCCACGTCGGGCGCGTCCAGTTCCAGCAAGTGGCTGCTGTCCACGTCGTAGGCGCGGACGCGATGGCCCATCCGGCGGGCGTCGTCGATGAGCATCCGCGTGGCCGCGCCATCGACCATGCCGTCTTGCCGGGCCAGAATCACGTGGGCGTCGGCCAGCGTGTCCGGGCCGCAGACGTCGGCCGCCTCCAGCCGCAGCAGCTCCCGCCCCTGCTCCAGCAGAATGAACGGGTTCAGTTGGCGAAAGCCGGTGAAGCCGCGCAGACCGCCGATGGAGAACTGGGGTGCGCTAAGGCGGTAGAAGAAGGGCGCCAAGGCGCGATAGAGGCCGGTGGCAATGGGCGCGTAGAGCGGCAGCCGGCCGAAGGTCAGCTTCAACGCGTGCAGCGCGTCCAGCTGCACGATCAGCGCCCGCGCCTGCGAGTGCAGGCAGAGGGCGGGCGCGGACAGGACGCGCGCCGGCTGTAGCCGCCGTCCGTCCGCGGCCATCTCTGCCGCCAGGGCCGCCGTCTGGCACTGGCTGAGGGCCAGCCCGCCCATCGAGTGGCCATAGGCGACCCATACCACATCCCGCTCGCCGGCCAGCGGCCCGTTCAGCAGCCAGGTCATCGCCGCGCGCAGCGCCCCCGGCTGGCGGCGGATGCTATACGGCTCCAGCCGGAAGCGGTCGATGGCCGCGCCGGGTGGGTGGTCATAGCCGGGGTGGTTGATGGTGAAGACGCGCAGCCGGTGGCGCGGTTCAAGCGCAAAGAGGCGCGTCGACAGTTCGGCGAAGTAGTCCCACTCGCCACAGGAGCCGGCGATGAAGCCGGGGTGGAAGGTCAGCAGCACCAGTGGCCCGTCGCGATGCGTCGACGGGCGAGGCGGCGCGTGTTCGCGGACGCAGACGTAGGCCCCGTCGAACGGCGGTGTGCTCAGCCGCAGATAGGTGGGCGGGGCGAGGGGCATGGGTGGGCACTCAGGCGCGGAAGCTGTGGGTCATGGCGATCCAGTTGTCGAGCGTCGCCAGCGCCGCGCCGCCATCGACGGCCGCCGCCGCCGCCGCCAGCCCGCCGGCCCAGTCGCCCGTTTCCAGCGTGAGGGCCGCCGCGGCATTGAGCAGCACCACGTCGCGCCGCGGGCCGCGGTCGTCGCCGCTCAGGATGGCCCGGCTGATGGCCGCGTTCTCCTCCGGCGTGCCGCCCAGGAAGTCATCGAGGCTCGCCCGCGCCAGGCCGGCCGTCGCCGGGTCGAAGTCGAACGTCGTCACCGCGCCGTCGCGCAGGGCGCTAATGCGATTGACGCCGGTCGTCGAAAGCTCGTCCAGCCCGTCCGCGCCGTGGACGACGTAGGCCGCCCGGCTGCCCAGCGCCCGCAGCACCTCGGCTAGTGTCGCCGTCAGCGCCGGGTCATAGACACCCAGCAGTTGGTGCGTGGCCGCCGCCGGGTTGGTCAGCGGGCCGAGCAGGTTGAAGATCGTCCGCTGGCCGATCTCGCGGCGCGGGCCAATGGCGTGGCGCATGGCCGGGTGGTGGTGGACGGCGTAGAGGAAGCCGATGCCCACGTCGGCGATGCACTCGGCCACTTGCGCTGCGTTCAGGCTGTCTCTTATACACATCTCCGAGCCCACGAGACCGTACTAGATCTCGTATGCCGTCTTCTGCTTGATAAAAACAAAATTAAAATCATGATAAACCGCACACCTGCAATACATATGCA
>CALLZA010000679.1 GCA_937858165.1 uncultured Ardenticatenia bacterium | reverse complement strand
TGTTCTTATCACATGTTCCTCGTCTTCTATATCTGTTTGTCTTTTGTACTCTGATTCTATGTTATCATCGGTGCTACTGTTTAGTGTTTTAGTTCTGTTCTATGCTATGTTTTTTTTTTTTTTTGTTCTTTGTTTTTCTCTTTTTTTTTTTTTTTTTGTTATTTGTTGTTTTTTTTTAATGATACGGCGACCACCGAGATCTACACTAGATCGCTCGTCGGCAGCGTCAGATGTGTATAAGAGACAGATGTAGGCGTGGCCGTCCTGGATGACGGCGGCGACCATCGTCGTGGCCATGCGGCGGCTGTCGTCGCGGTCGGCGGCCATACGGCGCAGGTCGGTGTTAGCGGCCTGCATGGCATCAATGAGGCGCGCGCCCCAATCGGTGCGGCCGGCGGCGGCCAGATAGTGGTGGAGCGTTCGCTCACTGGCATACTGGCTGGCGACCTCGCCGGCGTCGGCCCCACCCACGCCGTCGGCAACGATGTAGAGCGCGCCGTGGCGGCGGCGATCATCCTCCGTCGGCGGCTCATAGACAATGACGAAGTCTTCATTGTGGCCGCGCACCAGACCGTTGTCGGTGCGCCAGGCGGCGTCAAGGGGCGTGGAATCGCTCATCACCGGCACAATACCACATCCCCGCCGCGTGGCAAGAGCGGGAACCTGACGATTGCCTGACGACCTTCCTAGTGCGTCGTCTTCCTGGTGCGTCGCACTTTCTGAAGTGCGTTGCACCCTCTAAAAATACGCCACGAACGTGCAACGCACCTCAGAAGGTGCGATGCACGAAGAAAGGCTACAATACTCCCGAAATTAAGCAGGAGACCGCCCATGCCCGCCGACGCCAACCGCCCGCCGCGCACCGAAACGCGCATCATCCGCACCCGCGCCCGCGCCAGCCAGCACCGCGAACAGGTGACACCCCTCTACATGGCTTCCGGCTTCACTTTCGACAGCGCCGAGCAGGCCCGCGCCGTCTACGGCGGCGAGCAGCCGGGCTACGTCTACACGCGCTGGGACAACCCCAATAACGACGAACTGATCGCGCGGCTGTGCGCGCTGGAAGGGGCCGAGGCCGGGCTGCCAATGGCCTCCGGTATGGCCGCGCTGTTCACCATCCTGGCCGGGCTGCTCAACAGCGGCGACCACATCGTGGCCTCGCGCTCCCTCTTCAGCGCGACACACCAACTGCTGACGACCGTCCTGCCGCGCTGGGGCATCAGCCACAGCTACGCCGACTGCGAGCTGACCGAGACGTGGCCCGACCTCTTCCGGCCGGAGACGCGACTGTGCCTGGTCGAGACGCCGTCGAACCCCGGCCTGACGCTGGTCGACCTGACCTGGGTGGCCGAGCTGTGCCGCGAGCGCGACGTGCTGATGGTGGTCGATAACACCTTCGCCACGCCGGTCGTCCAGCGGCCGCTGGCCCTCGGCGCTGACCTCGTCGTCCACTCCACGACCAAGTTCCTCGACGGCCAGGGGCGCACGATCGGCGGCGCCATCGTCGGCGACCGGCTGATGATCAACGAACTGACCCACTTTGCCCGCCAGACCGGGCCAACGCTCTCGCCGTTCAATAGCTGGCTGCTGAGCCAGTCGCTGGAGACGCTGGCGCTGCGCATGGAGCGCCACTGCGCCAACGCCCTGGCCCTGGCCGAGTGGCTGTCGGGGCGGGCGGGCGTCGAGGAAGTTCGCTATCCCTTCCTGGCCTCCCACCCGCAGGCGGCACTGGCCCGGCGACAAATGAGCGCCGGCGGCGGCGTGGTGACGTTCGAGTTAGCGGGGGGGCTACCTGCCGGGCGGCGCTTTCTGGACGCGCTACAGATGTGCGACATCGTGGCCAATCTGGGCGACGCCCGCACGACCGTCACCCACCCGGCCAGCACCACCCACAGCGCCCTGACCGATGGCGAGCGGCGCGCCACGGGCATCACCCCCGGCCTCATCCGCGTCTCGGTCGGGCTGGAGCACATTGACGATATTGTGGGGGATATTGACCAGGCGATCACGAATTAGGCGTCACGAGATACGAATAAAGAGCGTGCCTCCGAACGCGTATCTCGTCACTCATCACCCTTAACTCGTCTCTCGTACTTCGTATTTCGTAGCTCGGCAATCTCTTCTTCTACATAGGCGTTGCTCTGGCCTAGCGCCTCATATTCGGCCCGCAGCGCCAGTTGCTCAGCCAGCGCTTCGGCCGTCTGCCCCAAGTCGCGGCGAACACGGGCCACGCACCAGCGGGCGACACGCACGTCTTCGGCCGAACCGCTCTCCTGCCGCGCAACCAGAGCTCTCTCCAAGTAGTCGAGTGCGGCCGACAAGTCACCCGCGTCGTGATACGTCCAACCGATGTTGTTGAGCAGCGAGCCGCGCCAGCGGCGCGCGCGTTTGTCCGCGGCCGCCTCGGCCATCGCCAGCGCGCGCCGGTGCCAGGCCAGCGCCTCCTCCACCGGGGCGACGATGGCCAGCATGTGGGCAGCGTCGATGGCGTAGAACGCTTCGGCCGGGTCACCGGCGGCCAGGGCCAGCGCATCGGCGAAGAAGGGGCGCGCCCGCACGGCGTCGCCAGCGGAGTTGTAGACGCGGCCACGCTCCAGTAAGTAGCGGACGCGCACACGCGGCGGTGCGCCGCCCAACGTTGGCTCCACCTCGTCCAGGGTGCGCTGGGCGTCGTCGTAGCGCCCTTGCAACCCCTGGGCGCGGGCGATCTGGGTCAGCAGCTCCGGGCGCAGTTCGGCCGCGGCCCCGGCCAGCGCGACCCGAAAGCGCGCCTCGCTGCCTGCTGGGTCGCCATAGTCCCATAACGAGTCAATGTCGCTCATGGGGTAAGAAATTAACGCAAAGACACCAGGACGCAAAACACGGGCCAGGGGCCAAGGATGAGTGCTCATCCCTGGTCGCTATTGCTGGAAGCAAAAACGCCGCGCCCGAATGCCGGGCGCGGCGTTTTCTATTAGGAGGAGGAAGAAAATGAGAAGCGAGCTCGCTGTCTGCTCTGCCGTCTAGACGGTCGGGCAGCTCATTTTCTTACCCCACAGGATGACAGTTACGGCTGGATGATCCAGGTGCGGGCCTCAACAGGCGCGCCGGGGCCGTAGAGCCACAGCACACCCGTCTCGGTCTCGTTGAGTTGGTCGCCGAAGTCGAGGATGCCGAAGCGCAGGCGCGGCGAGCGCGGCGGCAGCGTCGTGAAGCCGGCGTCGCCGTTGGCAAAGACGGTGAAGTAGCGCTCACCCAGCGGCACAACGTTCATGCCGGTGATGCCGTCGGCTGACCCGCTGTTGTAGTACCAGTCAACGGCGTAGGCATCGACGTTCATCGAGGCGGTGAAGAAGTCTTCGGCGTTCAAGCCGATCTGCTCACCGCAGAAGTAGAGCACGAAGTTGCCACTGTTGGTCTCGTGCTGTGTGAAGAAGAAGGCGTCGGCCGTGCCGGCGTTCAGGTCTTCGACCCACGTCAGGCTGCGGCCGTCACTCAACTGGCCGCTCAGCGAAGCGTCGAAGTTGTAGACCAGATAGTCTACATTGCCGTCGCCGGTCGTGTCCAGCTCGAACTGGATCAGGATGTTATTGGCGTGGCTATAGCGGTCCCAGGTGTTGGCCGCCAGACCCATCAGGAACGAAGGATCGTCGCTGCAGAAGCCGGCCGGAACCGGGTAGGTCTGCACGCCGACCCAACGCAGGTCGGCCGGAGCCATGTTGCCACCCAACGTCGGGTCGCCGGCCATCTCCGGGCTGCTGCCCAGCAGGGAGTAGGTATCGACGTAGACTTCCGACAGGCCGGTGTTGCGCACCCAACCCGACGAGGTCTGCGGAACGAAGCCCGTCTCCACCCGACCCGCGCCGCGCGGCAGAACGTGCCACGGGACGTGGATCATCGCGTCCTGGGCGTTGGCCCCGACGCCGATGAAGTGGATGTAGCCATCGTACTCGACCTGCGTCAACGCGTTGCCGTTGGCGCCCTGGGTGCCGCTGTTCAGCACCCACTGGTGCAGCGGGCGGCTCAGTTGCGGCCGGATGAACAGGCGCACCGGCACGACGGTCGAGCCGTTGGCCGGAACGGTGAACCACGACGGAGCGGTCACGCGCACGACACCCGTGGCATCGTTGTCAAAGCGGTGCTCAACCTCGGAACGCAGGGTAATGGCCTGATCGCTGTAGTTGCGAATGGTCACGCGCTGGATCAGATCCATCTGGCCGGTGACTTCATGGAAGCCAAACGACAGCGTGCCGCTGAGGTCGCCACGGTTCCACGCCGCCAACGGCGAGGCAAAGGCACGGTCGACGCGCACTTCACCGCCACCGATACGGCTGATGGGGGCCAGGTCGCCACCGAACTGGGCCGGCGCGACGAAGATGTCCGTCTCGGCCGTATTCATCAGAACGGCCCGAATCTCCGCCCAGGAGCGGTCGGGGTAGGCCTGCATGAGCAGTGCTGCCGAGCCGGTGACCATGGGGGCTGCGCCCGACGTGCCGCCGAACACTTCCGTGCCCGTGCCCGTGCCGGCCAGGGCCGAGATCGACGCGCCCGGCGCGCCGATGTCCGGGCCGGCCTCATTGGTGCCGGTGGCCGGGCCGCGGCTGGATGAGCCGACGACGTGGCCGACGAGCGAGATGCCGTCTTCCGGATCGAAGCGCACGATGACTTCGCCGCTGGCCAGGGCGCTCTTCAGCATGTTGGAGTGGGCCTGGCTGATCATGAAGCCCGGAATGTCGATGGGCCGGTCGCCGCCGTCGGCGCCGGTGAAGGGATCGCCGGGGGCCACCAGACCGATGATGCCCGCCAACGCGCCGGCCTGGCTGATGTTGCTGATCTTCAGCGTGAAGTTGCACGAGCCGCGGTCGACCAAAACGATCTTGCCCGTCATGTCGCCGTCAAACGGCGCGCAGCCGTTCAGGTTGTCGCCGTCGGTGTCACCGTACTGCAGCGGCCCTTCGACCGCCCCGGACTCCGACAGGGGAACCGACCACGGCTGCCAAACAGCCGGGTACTGCCCGGCGATCGCTTCCGGCGCGACCACTTCCATGACGTCCTGCAAGGCCGACGGCACTTGCGTCTGGGCTACGGCCAGAGCAGCCGAGGCCGCGCTGGGCGTGCCCGTCGAATAGGGCTTGTCGCCACTGTTGCCGGCGGAGACAACGGACAGGACACCGATAGCCGCGGCGTTGTTGACCGCCAGCGAGGTGTCGTCCCAGCGGGGGTCGCCGTAGTTGGAGCCGATGGACATGTTGAGCACGTCCACGTGGTCGTCGGTGTTGCCGTCACCGTTGGGGTCGACGGCAAACTCGATGGCCTGCATCATGGCGAGGCCGGAGCAGCTGGTGGAAACAGAAGAGCAAACCTTCAGCGCGTAGAGGCTTGCGCCAGGGGCCACGCCCAGTTCGCCGCCGATGATGTCGGCAACGTGGGTGCCGTGGCCGCCACCGGCGCCGTCATCGATCGGATCCGGGTCCGGTTCCTCGGCCGTGTTGGGCCAATTGGAGCCGACGAAGTCGTAGCCGCCGATGACCTTGGCCGTCGGGAAGCTGCCCGGCTCGATGATCGCCGGGTCATTGGCCTCGAAGTCGGCCGGATCGCCGGAGCCACCGAAAGCGATGTGGGTGTAGTCAATGCCGCTGTCGATGACGGCGACGACGATGCCGGTGCCGTCATACCCCATGTCCTGGAGCGATGTAGCGCCGATGTACTCAACCGTCTCGGACAGGTCAAGCTCATAGTCGCGCACGAGGCTGATGGATGCGACGTTGGGGTTGGCCGCCAGCGCGGGCAGGGCCGCGGCGTCGATGTCGAGCATGACCGCATTGAGCACGATCTTGAGCGTGCCCAACACGCGGGCGTTGGCATCCAGGGCGCGGGCAGCACCGACGACGGCCCCCTGTTGCACCTGGGCCGCTTGCTGGGCCAGGCCCTGGGCCGACGGGCCGTCAGCCTGGGCCGCGGCCGGTTGGGTCAAGCGGACGATGACCCGCTGCCGGCCGGTCGCGCCGCGCAAGGCGGGCTCCAGCCGTCGGGCGGCGACGGCGTCGGCGTCGGCCGTGGCCGGCGTGTCGAGCTTCAGGCCGTCGATGCTCGCGGGCAGCGGGCGGTCGGTCTGGTTGCGGTCGCCGCGCTGGGCGGTAGCGCTATCTTGGGCCCTGTCTCTTATACACATCTCCGAGCCCCACGAGACCGTACTAGATCTCGTATGCCGTCTTCTGCTTGACAAAACAAAAACCCCACCCCCCCCCCCCCCACCCCCCCCCCCACCTGATGACGTACGACATCACCATCGTTCTCGCGGCAGTCAGTGCCCCATCCAGTCACTGAGACACACTACATATCCACCAA
>CALLZA010000678.1 GCA_937858165.1 uncultured Ardenticatenia bacterium | reverse complement strand
GTGTTATAGTAATTATTAATGCTGTTTCAGTCTTGTCTCACTCGGTCAGTCAACGGTTCGTTAGTTTAGAAATTAGGTATTATGCTCTATATGTCATGAGTGAGGTATTATTCTACACGGCACATAATGTTTCACACGGGCATGGACTGGTGTGTTTTTTTTTTTTTGTTGTTTGTTTTGTCAAGCATAAGACGGCATACGAGATCTAGTACGGTCTCGTGGGCTCGGAGATGTGTATAAGAGACAGGAATCCTGCTGCGCGAGCGCAGCCAGGGCGACGAAGCCCTCGCCGTCGGCTCGCCGATCCTGCGGGTCGCGACCTGGGATGCGGCTGCGCGCGACGCGACCCGGATGCTACCCGTGCTCGTCGCGGTCGTCGTCATCGTGCCGTTGGTCTTCTTCCGCTCGCTCTGGGCGTCGCTCTTCCCCTTCGTGCTCGCCGCGCTCTCGAGCGGCGCGACACTAGCGCTGAACCGGATCGTCTCCGGCTCGATTAGCCCGTGGATGCTCGTGCTCCTCCCACTCGTCTGGTCCGTCGCGACGATGGATGCGATGCACTTTTACGAGAGCGCTAGGCGCCACGGCGCGGTCGATCCGTCGAGCGTGCGCGCCATCCGCCGTTAGCCCGTTTTGCCGTGCCTGCTCACCGCCCCTATCAACCGGGCGAGCCTCGCCGTCCTTCCTGCACCCGGCGGCCCGGCGCTGTTCCGCGCGGACGGGGTGGGGGGGGGACCGCCCGTGGCGTTGGGGTTTGTGCGCTGGTCGGCAACGCCCCCCCGCCCCTCGGCCCGCGCCCGCGCCAGCCGTTGCTCGCGCTCGGCGGCGCGCCGGGCGATGAGCAGGCGCTCCAGCTCGCCGGCGCTCAGGTCTTCAGGCGCTTTTCTGGACATGGGGCGATCATAGTGCGAGAGGGGAGAAATTACGAATTAGGAATTATAGAAGGAAGAGAAAGAGGCTCACGCCAAGGCGCGAAGAGGCAAAGACGCAAAGAAAAAGAGTTCCTTTTGCGCCTTTGCTCCTTAGCGCTTTGGCGTGAGCTTCCTTACTCTTTAACAACCAGCGGCGGAATGCCGACCGTGTCACCGTCGGGCGTGGGCAGGCGGACGCCGGTGGCGCGGTCGTAGAAGCCGACGACGGCGGCGTACTCGCCCGGCGCGACCCCGGCGGGCACGGCCAGGACGTGAATCTGCACCAGCAGATCGCCCGCCTGCCACGCCCACGACGGCGCGTCGAGGCCGTCGCGTTGGGTCAAAAGGCCGCCCGCGCCGTCGAGGACGTGGCTGAAGAGCACGGCGTCTGTGGCGAAGGTTGGCGGCGCGGTCGGCCCGGCCCGGGTCGGGTCGAGGACGCGCCAGGCGGTCAGCAGTTCGGCCGTCGTGCCGGGCCGCGCACTATCGGCCAGCCAGTGGGCGGCCACCAGCTCGACCGCGCCGTCGAAGACCACCGGCGGCACGGCCCACGACGCCAGGTCGGCCGCGGCCCTGGCCCCGTCCAACTCGTAGAGGGTGAAACGCGGGTCGAGGTCGTTGGGGCGCATTTCGACCGTCGCCAACGGCGTCAGCCACGCTTGCAGCGCCGGGTGAGGCGGGGTGGAGGCGGGGACGACGGCCAGCGCCGCGCCGGGCGGCACGGCTAGGGCGTAGCGGGCGTCGGCCCAGCGCGCTGTGCGGCTCAGAGCTGGGCGGCCGGCGGCCAGGACATAGGCGATGGAGGGGTCATGAGCCGCGCCGGGGTAGACGCTGCTAAAGACGATCGGCTCGGCGGCGGGGTAGTTGCCGGCCACGTGGCCCAGCGCCGCCACCAGGGTGGATTGGTACGCCCCGCGCACCTCGGGCAGGTTGGCCCAGCGCACAAAGTAGTCGCGGCCGGAGACGAAGCCGGCGAAGGCTAGCCACAGGAGGGCAGCGACGAGTGACGAGTGACGAGTGACGAGTGAAGAGACCTCACGCCAGGATCGCCAAGAAGAATCGTTGGCGCTCTTGGCGTCCTTAGCGCTTTTGGCGTGAGGTTCTTCCTCTTCATTCCTAATTCCTAATTCGTAATTCCTAATTCTCCCCGCCAGAGCCACAAAGCCAATGGCCGGAATGAGAAAGACCGCCGGCAGCGCGGCCAGGTTGCGGGTCGTGTTGGCCGTGGGGCCGGTCACCAGCGACGGCAAAATGCCGGCGATGAACCACAGCAGCAGGAAGGCGTAGGCCGGACGCCGCCAGCGGGCCAGGCAGACGGCCAGACCGGCGACGAAGAAGACGGCCGAGACGGCGTCGAACACCGGCCGGCCGGGGATGTTATAGGCTAGGAACTGGTCGCCGCGACCGGGCCAGACTAAGGCCAGCAGTGCATCGGTGGCGTTGGCCAGAACTGGCCGCCACTGCCCGGCGGCGATGGCCTGCAGCGGCCCGTCGAGCATGTCCAGCCGCGTCTGCATCTCCGGGTGAGCGCGCAGGTAGAGGAACAGCGGTGCGACCAGCAGCCCGGCCAACAGCAGCCCGGCCAGCGTCGGCCGCCACGCCCGCCGGAACGCCGCCCGGTGGAACAGCGCCAGATAGCCGAGAAAGAGCGGGAACAGCAGCCAGCTCACCCGCGCGGCCAGATAGATGTAGAGCGTGGCGGCCACGGCCAGGCCGAAGAGGACAACCGACCGCCGACGGCCGACCGCCGCGAGAGGCGAGTGGCGAGTCGCTACCGCGGAGTCCACATCCTCAGATGCGGGGCGGGAGGCGACCTCTTTCCCGGAGGGCGAGGAGGTTCTCCCCGGCGACCTTCTGGCTGCGGTCGCGGGTGGGCGGTCGGCGGTCGGGGCCAGCAACCGCCAGAAGAACCACCCCGCCAGCGCAAAGAAGAACGGCAACATCCCCGCCCGCAGCGCCTCGCGGCTGCCGGCCAGGGGCCAGAACGAGACGGCCAGCAGCGCCGCGCCCAGCAGGGCCACCGCCCGGCCGAAGCGCGGCACGGCCCAGGCGTAGGTGAGGGCGATGGTCAGCAGGCCAAAGAAGACGTTGACCAGCCGTAGGGCGAACAGACCGCGGCCGAACAGGGCCATGCTCAGCGCAACGGTGTAGCTGTAGATCGGTTCGCTGCCGTAGTTGAGCGGGAAGAAGAGACGGAACACGCCATCGAGGATGTCGATTGCCTCGCGGCCGTGGTTGGCTTCGTCGTGGGTCAGGCCAGGCGGAACCGCGGTCAAGTCCCAGGCGCGCAGGGCGAAGGCCAGGAGAAGGATGAGCAGTAAGACCGCCGACCACCGACCGCCGACCATCGCCAGAGGCGGGTGGCGCGTGGTGGGGTTCTTTCTCCCCTGTTCCCCCGCCCCCCTGCCCCCCTGCTTTTCTCCGGCAGCGGTCGGCCGTCGGCGGTCGGCGGTCACTTCACCGGCTCGCCCACGGCAAACACCTCCCGCTCGAAGAACCAGCGGAAGGGGGGCACGCCAAAGGCCACGCGCCGCAGCCCAGCCAGCACGGGCGATTCGACGCGGCTCTGTGGCGGCGAGTCGAGCCAGACGCGAATGTTGCCGTAGCCGCCGCGCCGCAGCGCCCGGCGCATGCTGAGCAGGTCTTGCTCGTTGACGTGGACGTCCTGATTGACGGGGGTGATGGCCCGCGGGTCCTTGGGGTAGCTGTCGCCCTGGCCCAACAGGGTGCGCACCCGCCGTACCCAGGGGTAGGCGTAGGCGTCGTACCAGCGGTTGGGGGCAGTGTGGATGACCAGCCGCCCGCCCGGCTTTAGGACGCGGCCGATGTCGATGAACGCCTGTTGCAGCTCCCAGGGAAAGAGGTGCTCCACAACGTCGAACATCAGCACGCGGTCGAAGTGGTCGTTAGGGAAGGGCAGTGTCTTAGCGTCGGCCTGACAGACGCCGGGGTGGACGGGCGCTTGCGTTTCGGCAGCGACACGCTGCGTTTCGGCAGCGACGCGCTGGGTTTCGGCAGCGACTACGTCCCGGCTCATCTGTGTGGCCACAGCAGCGTAGTCCATGCCGTGGGCCTCGATGCCCAGGCGCATGCAGTGGCGCAGGATTTCGCCGCGGCCGCAGCCCACGTCGAGCACGCGCATCCCCGGCCGCACGTCGGCCAGGGCGAAGGCGTCGCGCAGCCGGCGCGAGAGGTGCGCCCCTTCTGATTCCAGAAAGACATCGTACCCCTCGCACGCCGTCAGGAAGTACTCTTCCGTATAGAGCGTCGACGGCAGCGACTTACGCTCATCCGGGGTCATGGTCGATTGCTTGTTCATATATAATGCTTGAGAGGCATTATAGAGCAGCGTGCCGCAGGCGGGCAAACAAGCCGCCGCTTGTAGCGCGGGTTGCTCTACCCGCGCCCTCTGTCGGCGCGAAGAGCGCGGGGAAAGCAACCCGCGCTACAAACCAGCGTGAAACCCGTGGTCATGCTTTGCGTATAGGGTGATAAGTAAGTCAGGAGATTGGCACGTTGAACGACGAGCAGGTCTGGCTGCAAAAAGCCAGACGCGGCGACAAGGATGCTTTTGGGCAGTTGATCGAGGCGTATCAGGGGCCGGTCTATAACCTTGCCTACCGGATGCTCGGCAACAGCGGCGAAGCGGAAGAGGCGGCGCAAGAGGCGTTCATTCGGGCTTATACCCGTCTGGACAGCTACGACCCGGCGCACAAGTTCAGCACGTGGCTGCTGTCGATCACGTCCAACTACTGCATCGACCTGATTCGCAAGCGGCGGGCGGTGCTGCTGTCGATCGACGAGCCGCTGCCGCCCCATCCGGCGCTGCACAGCGACAACAACAAGGGGCCGGAGGCGCAATACCTGGCCCAGGAGCGCGAGGCGCTGGTGCAGGGGATGTTGAAGGAGCTGCCCGACGAATATCGCCAGGCGGTCGTTTTGCGTTACTGGTACGACATGTCCTACGAGGAGATCGCCGAGGTTCAGAAGACGACGGTCAGCGCCGTGAAGTCGCGTCTCTTTCGGGCGCGGCGACAACTGGCCGACAGTGGCGTGGCGCGGGGTATGGTTCCCGCGGAGGATGAGGTCGAAGTGATGGCCTAGAGAACGAGGCGGGCTGACTTTCCCGCCGGAGAGATGTGATGGAGCACGAAGAGAGATACTACCTGATGATGATGAGCGCGCTCGACGATGAGCTGCCCGCCGCCGAACACGACGAGCTGACGGCTCATCTCAGCCTCTGCCCCGATTGCAGTCGGGAGTGGCGGGCGTTGCTGGCGATCGACACTCTGTTTCGACAGACGCCGCTGCTGATGCCGGCGGTCGATTTCGCCACGCGCACGCTGGCCTTGTTGCCCAACCGCCGGGTGCGCGTGCGGGCCTTGGGCGCGCTCTATGGGCTGCTGTTGTTGTGCGGTCTGGTGCCGCTGGCCCTGGCCATCTTCCTGGGCGCGCGCTATGCGCCGGTGCTGAGCGAACCGTCGCTACTGAGCCACTTGTGGGAGTCGCTGGTAGGGGCGGGGCGCGTGGCCGCGACGGTTGTGGGCGCCCTGTTCGCTGGGGCGGGCCGCTTTGTCATTGAACAGCCAACCGTTGTCGGCTGGCTGATCGTCCTGGCCGGCTTCGTCTTCCTGTGGGGTGGCGTTTTCCAACGGCTGCTGGCGCAACCCTCGGCGGTCGAATCACGTAACTAGGGTATAGGACGCAGGAGTAGTGGAAACACAGAAGGAGAATAAGATGAAGAGAGGTGTCCTAATTCCTATCGTGTTGGCGCTCATGCTGATCGTTGCTCTGGCCCCAGTGGCTATGGCCGGGCCGCTCGACGACACGATTATTGAGTCTAACGAGACGGTCAACAACGACGTCATCGTCCTCGACGGCGATTTGACCATCCACGAGGGTGCGGTGGTCAACGGTGACGTGGTCGTCTTTAACGGTGACGCTTTCATCGACGGCCGCGTCAGCGGCAGCGTGACTCTGTTCAATGGCAACCTAGACACGGGCGAGACGGCCTATGTCGATGGCGAGTGCGTCTTGCTGAACGGCGAGGTGCGCGGGCCGGTTTCGCTGCGCAACTGCACCGCCGTCGAGACGCTGGAGTTGCCGCCGCTAGTCATGCCGGAGATTCCGGCGATACCGGAGTTTCAGGTGATGCCGACCGTGCCGGCTGTCCCGGTCGAGCCGATCGATCCGATTGAGCCGATTGACCCGGTTAGGCCGGTCGTGCCCTGTCTCTTATACACATCTGACGCTGCCGACGAGCGATCTAGTGTCGATCTCGGGGGTCGCCGTATCATTAAAAAAAAACATAGAGCAGAGTCCACACGTCACACAACAGCTCGATACGTCACATCAAAGCTACAACATTGAATAAAGTATATCTACTCGCAGCACGCGCAGAATGACAAAACGAACACTGACTGTACCACACAAG
>CALLZA010000677.1 GCA_937858165.1 uncultured Ardenticatenia bacterium | reverse complement strand
TTGGTCATTGTGTTGTTGGCTGATGCTTTGCTTATTGTCTATGTGTCTGCCTGGTTTTCGGCTTATTTTTTTTTTTAAGGATTCGGCGACCCCCGGGATCTACCGTGGATCGCTCGTCGGCAGCGTCATGTGTGTATAAGAGACAGATCCTGAACCACGGCTACGCCGAGCGCGACGCCTACTGGGCGGGGTCGGGCACGTGGATGGCGGCCGAGTTCCTCAACCGGCGCGGCTACCTGACCGTGGCCCCCGACTATCGCAGTTGGGGCGCGTCGGAGTGGGGGCCGAGCCTCTTCCACACCGGCCTGCTGGCCGACGTGCTGAACCTCATCGGCGCGCTGGCCACTGTGCCGGAGGCCGACACCACGCGACTGGGCATGTGGGGCCACTCGATGGGCGGGGGCATCACGACCAAGGCGCTGACCGTTGACCCGCGCATCCGCGCCGCCGTCCTCTACGCCGCCAATAGCGCCGACGACGCCGACCTGATCGCCCGCTGGGGGCCGGGCTGCCTGCCGGGGGAGACGCAGTACACGACGAAGTGCAACCCGGCCGAGGTGATCCTGCCCGACCTGCCGCCGGAGATCGTCGCCGACTACCTGGCCGCCGCGGCCGACCCGGCCATGCTGCAGCAGATCGCCCCCATCCACCACCTCGACCACGTGACCGCGCCGGTGCAGATCCACATCGGCGCCGCCGACGGCGCGGAGCACAACGCCACCCCGCCGGAGTGGTCGGTCAAGCTCCACGACGCCCTGCTGGCGGCAGGCCGGTCGTCGGAGCTATTTGTCTACGAGGGGCAGGGGCATCTGTTCGTCGGGACGGCGTGGACGGAGATGATGACGCGCGCGGCCGACTTTTTCGACGCGCACGTGAAGTAACAGGTTGATCCGTCCCGGCGCCAGTGAGTTATAATGGCGTTGTCGTCACTGGGAGCCTTGGCCGCCTTCCTTGCGGCCGTCCACGCCACCTAAACAAGGGGGTATGATGAGTCACGTCCTTCGCAATCACCCCACGGTATCGGCTCTATTCCTGCTCTGGCTGGGGCTATGGATAGTCATGGTCGCCACCTGGCTCTATGATTCAGCCGGCTACACCGTCGGTATGCCAATGCCCGTCTTCTTCATCTTCCTGGTTGCGCCGCTGCCGGCCGGACTGATCGCAGGCTGGTCGAAACCGAGCTTGCGCTCGGGGGCCGCGGCGGGACTGCTGGCCGGCGCGTTGTTCGGGGCGGCTAACCTCGCCGGCAACCTGCTTTGGGGCGCGGTGCTGTTCATTCGCGGCCGCATTCCGCCCAATCAGCCCTTCACCTTTTGGGAAGGTGTCGCCGAGGCGTTGGGGTTCCTGGTGCTCTTCGTGTTCGTCGGGTTGGTTCTGGGGAGCATCGGCGGCTTGATCGGCGCGGCGCTCGGCGGCCGCGCTGGACGGAGAGCAGTTGTCTAGACGCTGAGAACATGGCCTGGTTCAGGGCCTGTCTCTTATACACATCTCCGAGCCCACGAGACCGTACTAGATCTCGTATGCCGTCTTCTGCTTGAAAAAAAAAACAATCCGCAGTTCTGCTACTTACTGACTGTGACTATAGAACATCAACCCACGCATGTAGATAA
>CALLZA010000676.1 GCA_937858165.1 uncultured Ardenticatenia bacterium | reverse complement strand
TTTCGTGATAGATAGTATGCGAGGTATACTCTAGTGTTTTTACATACTGTGTGTGTCTAGTGTAGAGTTGCTTCACTCACTAGTTTGGTAGTGAGCGTTTTGTTTTTTTTTCAAGCAGAAGACGGCATACGAGATCTAGTACGGTCTCGTGGGCTCGGAGATGTGTATAAGAGACAGCCTGTGGTGCATCGGCGTCGATACCGACCAGTGGGAGACCGTGCCCGAGGCGCATCCGTGCCTCGTCTCCAGCGCCATGAAGCTCATCACCCCCGGCGTTGTCGACCTGGCCACGGCCTCGGTCAACGGCGAATTCCCGGGCGGCAACTTCTTCGGCGCGGTCGGCCTGGCCGACTTCCACGATCATGCCGACGCGGTTCCGCAGGACGTGAAGGACCTGCTCGACACGACTAACGCTGGTCTGCTCGACGGTTCCATCACCACGGGCTACGGCGAAGGCTAAGCCCGCTTAGCGCCTGTTGGGGGCGCGCCCAACAGGCGGCGCGCCCCTTACGCTTAGTGCGATATAGGACAACGTGCGACGTGTTGAATCTCAATGCGTCGCACGTTGTTTAGGAGTTGGCCATGAGCACGGTTCCCGCATCGGACAAGGCTGAGAGTCAGTTGCTCCTCATGGCGCGACGGGTGTGGCGCAGCGTCAGTGTGCCGCTCGTCGCGGTGCTGTTGGGCCTGCTCATCGGCGCGCTGCTGCTGATCGCTTCCGGGGCTAACCCCATCGAGGCGTATAGCGCGCTGTTGAAGGGCGCTTTCGGAACGCCGGCCGCCTTTCAGCGCACACTGGAGAAAGCCACCCCCCTCATTTTCAGTGGTTTGGCCGTCGCCTTCGCCTTCAAGGCTGGTCTGTTCAACATCGGCGCTCAGGGACAACTGCTGGTTGGCGCAGTGGTGGCGGCCTTTATCGGCTTCTCCATCGAGGGGCTGCCGGCCATCATCCACGTCCCACTGGCGCTGCTAGTGGGTGGCTTGGCCGGGGCGCTGTACGGCTTCATTCCCGGCGCGCTGAAGGCGTATACCGGAGCGCATGAGGTCATCGTGACCATCATGCTCAACTACGTGGCCATCAACCTGACCGACTGGCTGGCCGACGGTCCGTGGAAGGATCCATCGCCGACGAATATCGTCGCCCGAACACCGGCCATCTTCCCCTCGGCCGAGCTGCCCGTCATTGGCAACATCCCGACAGGCTTCATCCTGGCTCTCGTTGTCGCCGTTATCGTCTGGTGGCTGCTCTATCGCACCACCTTGGGCTACGAAGTACGCACCGTCGGCCTGAACGCCAGCGCGGCGCAGTATGCCGGCATTCGCGTGGCCCGCACCATTATCCTGACCATGATGATCTCCGGTCTTCTGGCCGGCCTCGGGGGCGCGGTGGAGACGCAGGGTATCAACGGCCGCTTCCAGCCCGGCTTCAATACCGGTTTGGGCTTCGACGGCATCACTGTCGCCCTGCTGGGCAAGACCAGCCCCTTCGGCGTCATCCCTGCCGCGCTGCTGTTGGGGGCCATGCGCGCCGGATCGAGCCAGATGCAGTTCGATGCCGGCGTGGCGGCCGAGATTACCGATGTCATCACCGCCTTCATCCTCTTCTTCGTCGCCGCCGACGTCATCGTCAAGACGCTCATTCGCCAGCGCGATACTGACGATGAGCGCGTAACCCTGAGCTCCGGTTGGAGCGGGCGGTAGGACGAATTACGAATTAGGGATTAGGATGAAGAGGGCAAGTGGCGAGTGGCAACCAACGACCAACCCACTGACCTACTGATCACTGACTACTGGTAACTGACTACTGGCAACTGACTCCTGAGAGAGGCAACGCTATGGAACTGACTGCACCGCGCCGCGCGCAATCAAGTAACTGGCTGATCAAGAACCGGTGGCTGGTGCTGATCGGCGTCATCGTCGTTGGCGCGATCGTCTATGCCTACGCGACCAACGACGTTGTCACCACAGCCGTCCTGGCTTCTACCCTGCGCCAATCCACGCCGCTCATTCTAGGCGCGCTATGCGGCCTGATCGGCGAGCGCAGCGGCGTGGTCAACATCCGCATCGAGGGCCAGATGCTGATGGGCGCCTTCGTCGGCTTTCTGGCTAACGTCTATCTTGGTAGAACGGGGTTGCCTGTGGGGCTGGTTCTGCCCTTGGCTGCGCTAATCGGCGCGTTAACTGGAGCGGCAATGGGCGCGCTGCTGGCCTTCATGGCCGTGACGCTCAAAATGGACCAAATCATCGCCGGCACAGTTATCAATATCCTGGCCATCGGCCTGACGGGCTACTTCTATACACCCGGCCTAACGACGCAAGGTAAGTTCCAGCCCATTCCTCTCGGTCCGCTGGCCGAGATACCCCTGATCGGCCCGGTGCTGTTCCGTAACCCCCCCATTACTTATCTGGCCATAATTCTGGTCTTTGTCATGCACTACGTGCTGTTCTACACCCGCTGGGGCTTGCGGACGCGAGCTGTGGGCGAGCACCCCAGCGCGGCCGATACGGTCGGCATCAACGTCTACAAGATTCGCTACGCCAACGTCATTCTGGGCGGGGCGTTGGCCGGTCTGGGCCTGTCTCTTATACACATCTGACGCTGCCGACGAGCGATCTAGTGTAGATCTCGGTGGTCGCCGTATCATTAAAAAAAAAAAGAATATGTAGAGCTGTCACGACAGAGGCGTTAT
Source organism: uncultured Ardenticatenia bacterium (assembly GCA_937858165.1). Taxonomy (GTDB): domain Bacteria; phylum Chloroflexota; class Anaerolineae; order Promineifilales; family Promineifilaceae; genus Promineifilum. Next base: position 70 of record CALLZA010000676.1, on the reverse strand, counting down.
AAGAATATGAGAGTCATGGAGATCCAGTGATACGACGACGAGGGAAGACAGGAGAAGGCAGCAGGGCATG
>CALLZA010000675.1 GCA_937858165.1 uncultured Ardenticatenia bacterium | reverse complement strand
TTTCAAGCAGAAGACGGCATACGAGATCTAGTACGGTCTCGTGGGCTCGGAGATGGGTATAAGAGACAGAGATATGGTTTGTTGGCCGCCGCCGTGCCAAAGACGGCGACAGGCGTCGCGACTGCCGAGGCTGCCCCCCACTGCCCACGGGCGAGACCCAGAGCGGATAGCAGCGCCAGGCCACCGAGCAGGAGTACCATCACACGGGCCAAGAGAGTGTTCATTGGTCTGCTCCCAGGAACTAGCCGCCCGGTAACCGGGACAACTGCCCGACGGCGCCGGAAACCGCACTCATTAAGCCAAGTGGACGACGGTGTTCCCTATGGCTACGATACCGATAGTTGCCCGACGCGACAATAGGCGATTTTGACCAGACGGCTATCGTCGCCTTAACACCGCCTAAACGTTCCCCAAGCGCAGTGCAAAGCCGTTGTCCTTCCTTTACACTGTGAATAGGGAACCTTTCTGCCCGGATCGAACGTCTAATAGTTGGGCGCTAACCACGCCGTCGACGTTGCTTGTCTTAACGCTTATCATCTGTGAACTCGGTGGTTCCCTAAGGCTCTTATGCAGACCAACCAGCAACCCGTTCAATACGTCCCGGCCAATCTGCCCCCCCAGCGCCCGCGGCGCGGCTGCGGCTGTATGAGTGTGGGCATCCTGGGTCTTATCGCCCTGATGCTGCTCGTCGGCGTCGGCGGCGCGGCCGCCGCCGGTGGCCTGGTCTACGCCGACTGGTCGCGCGAGATGGAAACGGGCATCGCCGCTCTGGAGACGGCTCGCACCCGCGAGACGTTCGAGACGACGGAGATCATGGACCGTAACGGCGAAGTGCTGTGGGAGATCTTCGGCGAGGGCAAGCGCACCCGCGTGCCCCTGGCGCAGATTCCCGCTCATCTCCTCCAGGCCACTATCTCGATTGAGGACGACACCTTCTACGAGAACATCGGCCTCGACGCGCCTTCGCTGGTGGCCGCGGTTGTCGCTAACTTCCGCAACCCCGAAGCGCGCCCCGTCGGTGGCAGCACCATTACCCAGCAGCTCGTCCGCCACGTGGCCTTCGACTATGAGGAGCGGACGGCCGTCTCCTACGAGCGCAAGCTCAAGGAGATCGTCCTGGCCCGGCGCATGGCCCAGGCGTTCAGCAAGGACGAAGTCCTGGAGATGTACCTGAATGAGATCTACTACGGCAACCTGGCTTACGGTATCGAGGCCGCGGCGCGCACCTACTTCGGCAAGGCGGCGGCCGACCTGACGCTGGGCGAGGCGAGCTTTCTGGCCGGGCTGCCGCAAAGCCCGGTCGAACTCGACCCGTTCACCAACCTCGAAGGCGCGCGCGAGCGCCAGTGGCTGGTGCTGAACATGATGGTTCAGGAAGGGTACATCGACCAGAGCCAGGCCGAGGCCGCCTATCTGGAGCCATTGACCTTCGCGGCGCAGGAGGTCAGCCTCAAGGCGCCGCACTTTGCCGTCTACGTGCGCCAACAGCTCGAAGAACTGTACGGCGCGGAGATGGTGGCTAACGGCGGCCTGCGCGTGACGACGACGCTGGATATGGAGTTCCAGCGCCTGGCCGAGCAACTGGCCCGCCAGCACATTAGCCAGATTGACCCGGCCAAGAACCTGACCAATGCCGCACTGGTGGCTATGAAGCCCGGCAGCGGCGAGATTCTGGCCATGCTGGGCAGCGTCGACTACCGCGACGAGGCCATCGACGGCAGCGTCAACGTCACCCTCTCGCCGCAACAGCCGGGCAGCGCCATCAAGCCGCTGACCTACGCCCTGGCTCTGGCTCCGGCCGACGGGGCTGACCCGCGCTGGACGGCCGGCGACATCCTGTGGGACGTGCCGGTGGCGTATGAGCAGTTCAGCGGCGAGCCGTACGTGCCGGTCAACTACGATGGCGCATTTCACGGCCCCGTGCGGCTGCGTGCCGCGCTGGCCAATAGCTACAACATTCCCGCCGTGCTGCTGCTGCAAGACCTGACCGTGGCTCGCCTGCTGGAGTTCGGCCGCGCCCTGGGCATCAGCACCTGGACGGGCGACAGCAGCCAGTACGGCCTGTCGCTGACCCTGGGCGGCGGCGAAGTGACGCCGCTGGAGCTGACCACCGCCTATGCTGCTTTCGCCAACGGCGGCAACAGGGTCACGCCGCTCTCGATCCTGAAGGTGGAGCGGACGAACGGCGAAGTGCTGTTTGAGTACACGCCGCCGGCCGCCGAGCGCATCGTCGATGAGCGCGTCGCCTACCTCATCAGCCACATCCTCGACGACGACACCGCCCGCCGCCCGGCGATGGGCAGCCCCAACCCGATGGAGCAGGGCTTCCCCGTGGCGGCCAAGACGGGCACGACCAACGACTTCCGCGACAACTGGACCGTCGGCTACACGCCGGGGCTGGCCGTCAGCGTCTGGACGGGCAATACCGACAACAGCCCCATGGTCGACATCAGCGGCCTGACCGGGGCCGCGCCGCTGTGGGGCAGCTACATGGAGCAGGTCTACAGCAACGCTAACCTGGTGGCGCGGTTAGAAGTGAACGGGGTGACGCCGCCGGCGGAGTTCGTCCGCCCGGCGGGCATCAGCGAACGGCCGCTCTGTGCTATCTCCTCGGCCACCATCGGCTCACTCGACTGCGCGCCCGAAGGCAACGAACTGTTCCTCGACCTGTCTCTTATACACATCTCCGAGCCCACGAGACCGTACTAGATCTCGTATGCCGTCTTCTGCTTGAAAAAAAAAACAACCACAATACTATCA
>CALLZA010000674.1 GCA_937858165.1 uncultured Ardenticatenia bacterium | reverse complement strand
TATGATGATCTGAACACGTGAGTAAATAAGTGAGAGTGCGGTGTGGCACTACGTTGTGTAAACATCGGTACTAATGGAGCTAGAGCACATCAGCACGCGTGTCCTTTCAGGAGACGGAGGTAGCCAAAGTGGTTTGTGTATTTTTTTTTTCAAGCAGAAGACGGCATACGAGATCTAGTACGGTCTCGTGGGCTCGGAGATGTGTATAAGAGACAGGTGTTGCCCCACAGCACGAAGCGCGACGTAAACAGCGCGCCGAACAGAAACAGCTCGGAGAAGCAAAACAGCCACAGGCCCAGCCGGTTGGCGCGCACTTGTTGCACGGGCGAAAGTCCATGCTCAACGTGAGCGTCGTGGGCGTCATGGGGCGCGCCGGGCGCGGCGGCGGCCGCCGCCGAGTGGGCCGGGTTGGGAACGGGGGTGGCGACGCTCATGAGTGACTCTCCTCCCGCCACAGGCGCGTGATGTGCATGAAGTTATTGACGATGATCGCCGCCTTGATGACGGCGATGATCATCAGCAGGATGAGCGACCCGGTATAGATGCTCACAAAGTACTCGGCCACCGTCATCACGGCCAGGATGATCAGAGTGATCAGCCCCATCCGGTAAGCAGCCCCTTTTCTGTCGTTTAGTTCCATCTTCCGCTCCCTCACTAGTCGCCCGAAGGCACAACCACCGGTGTCACGTCACGAATGTAGGTCGTGTCGGCCAGGCCGTAATCATACGGTTCGCCAACGACCTCGAACGGCACGTCATAGTTGAACTCGGGCGGCGGGCTGGCGATCTGCCACTCTGGCGCGCGCGAACGCCACGGGTTCCTGTCGGCCACCGGCTGCATCCGCTGGCTGAAGACCAGGTTGTAGAGCATGATGAGCACCGACCAGCCGATGACCAGCGCGGACAAGGTGATGAGGACGTGCGTGCCCTCGATGCCCAGCGCCGGGTCGTAGTCGGCAATGCGGCGGCGCATGCCCAGCAGACCGACGCTCATCTGGCCGATACTCATGACCCAGAAGGCGGGCAACATCATCCAAAAGTGCAGCTTGCCCAGCCGCTCGTTGTACATCCGCCCGGTCATCTTCGGGTACCAGTAGTAAAGCGCGGCAAAGAACGGGAAGATGAACCCACCGAACATCGTAGCGTGGAAGTGGCCGACGACCCAGTAGCTGTCGTGCAGATGCAGGTCAGTCGGAATGGTGCCCAGGATTGGCCCAGTGACGCCGCCGATGAGAAAGACCGAGATGGCCCCCAGCACAAAGAGCAGCGGCGTCGGTGGGTTCTTGGGCAGCTTGCCTTCCCAGATGGTGGCGATCCAGCTAAAGAACTTCACACCCGTGGGTACGGCCACCAGCATCGTCGAAAACATGAACGGCACGCGCAGCGCGTCGGCCATGCCCGAGGTGAACATGTGGTGGGCCCAGACCAGGAAGCCGACCAGGGCGATGGCCAGGCTGGACAAGGCCACCCAGCGATAGCCGAACAGCGGCTTGCGGGCGAACACCGGCAGCAGTTCGCTAATGACCCCCAAGCCGGGCAACACGAAGACGTAGACCACCGGGTGGGAGTAGAACCAGAAGAGGTGCTGGTAGAGGATGGGGTTGCCGCCGCCCGATGGGTCAAAGAAGTTCAGCCCCATCACGCGCTCGGCCACACTCATTGTCAGAGCCACGCCGACGGTCTGCGTCGCCGTCAACTGGATGATGGAGGTCGCCACAGCCGCCCAGACGAAGATGGGCATCCGGAAAAGGGACATACCCTTGGCACGCATCGTCGCGACCGTCACCAGCAGGTTGGCCGAGCCGGCGATGGAGCTAAAGCCGACAATCCAGAAGCCCAGCAGGAACAGCACCATGCCGACCGGGGCGCGCAGGCTGAGCGTGGCGTAGCCCACCCAGCCCGTATCCCAGCCGCCGACGGCCATACCACTCAAGATGAGCAGCGCCGCCGGCACCGAGACCCAGAAGCTAAAGGCGTTTAGCCGGGGGAAGGCCATGTCCGACGCGCCGATCATCAGCGGTGCAAGGTAGTTGACCATCGCGCCGACGCCGCCGAGCATGGCCGCGATCATGATGATGCCGTGAGCGCTGAACAGGGTATTGAACTGGGTGTTGTTCAGCCACTGCATGCCCGTCTGGGCCAGCTCGATGCGGAAGATGATGGCAAAGGTTCCGCCGATGAGCAGCACCAACAGGCTGGAGACGCCATACTGAATGCCGATCACCTTGTGGTTATAGTCGACGTTGAAGTAGCGCGACCACTCCGGCCGGCCCTCCGGCGCGCCGTGGCGCAGCGGTGTCCGGCGGCCGACAATCCACTTGAGCCAGTCCGTCAGCACGCCCGTACCCAGCAGAAAACCGATGACGCCGATGATGGCCCCGAAGGCCAGCGCCGGCTCATAGAGCCAGGGCGTGTCCGCGCCGCGCAGCGCCCGCAAGCCGGCGATAAAACCGTACCCCAGAGCGGTGCCGATGACCTGACCGAGGATGCCGCGCACCAGGGCCGACGTCAGAATAATGCGAAGCGTTCTAAACATACTCTCTGCTCCCTGTTTCTTCCGATCCGCGCCTACTCCAGCGTCTTGATGAAAGCGATCAGGTCGGCGGTGATGTCGATATCGACGCCCTCGGCCGCCTGAATCTCCTGCTCTCGCGCCGCAAACTGGTCGCCGTAGTTCTGCGGCATCAGATTGGGGTTGAAGCCGGCGGTAATCTGGCTGTTCGGGTCGAGAATCGAATTAATGATGTACGCGTCATCCACCGTAACGGTGCTGCCGTCGGTGGGCTGCTCCTGGCGGTTGTAGAGACCCTGCCACGTCGGCCCGACGCCGGGTGCGCCGTCCAGGCTGTGACAGGCGACGCAGCCAAAACCCTCGGCGCTATACCAGAACGCGCCGCGCTCTTCCGGGGTCATCTCGGCAAAAGCAGGCGCGGCGTTCTTCTCATCGACCCACGCCTGGAAGCCAGCCGTATCGAGGACACGTACGGTGGCGACCATCTGCGTGTGGTTAAGGCCGCAGATTTCGGCGCAGCGCAACGCGAACTCACCCGCCTCGGTGGGGGTGATGCGTAACGTCGTCTCCTTGCCGGGCACCAGGTCCTGCTTGACGCGGAACTCCGGCACCCAGAACGAGTGCAGTACATCTTCGGCGGTCATCTTCAGCACGATGGTGCGGTCGACCGGCAGTACAAGCTCGCTGGAGGCAAAGTCGCCCTGCTCCGGGTAGGCAAAGCTCCAGACCCACTGCTTGCCGGTGACGTTGACCGTCATTTCGTTGGGCTTGGGGGACGTGATGTCGTTGAGCGCCACCGCTCCCCAGACGCCGAAGCCGAGCACGACGACCGTCGGCACGATCGTCCAGCCGATCTCCAGCTTCGTGTTACCATGAACGTGTGGCCCGTCGGTCTCGTCACCGTCCTGGCGACGAAAAACAAAGACCGCATAGAGCATCATGACCATGATGAGCGAAAACAGGAAGGCGATCATCCAGTAATGGCCATTGAACAGGGCATCGATCGGCCCCGCTTCGGCGCTCGATGCCCTGGGCAGAGCCAGGATGATACTGAACAGCCATCGCAGACCCACGGTCGAGATAGCCACCAGGATGGCGATAATGAATACGTGCCTCAATCGTCCCATGCTTTTGTTCCTACCACCGATAGTTCCCAATCCTTTGCCAACCAAAATCACTCTGACCGGATAGTGAACCTATCACGGCTCCCCTAAAACCTCGCCGGTCCCCCGGCGACCCCTGCGTCAAACGCATGACGCGCAATGGGCCGGACAAGCCGGCCAATGAACAAAACGCAAGGCGCGATCGTCGCGGATCGCGCTGCGGCAGAATTCTACTATGGGGCGTTGACGATGGCAATAACAGCGAGGCCCAAACCAACAACCAACAACCCGCTAAGGACAACCGCGACGAAGTCCCACGGGATAGGCATCGCCCCCGAACGGTCGGGCGCGGTCAGGCGGTCGCCGCGCAGGGTCAAGGCCATGACCACCAGGGCCAGAAGCAGCGCGCCCACGGCAAACAGGCTGGTGATGTTGATGATGTTGTCCTGGCGAACGATCTGATTGCTGGGGAAGACGAAGCTGGCGATGAGCAGCGCGCTGAAGCCAACGAACATGAGCACGGTAAGGGCCGTGGTGATGACCGCCCAGCGCTTCCAGGTCGATTCGGGCGCTTTGCTGGTCGGCCGCGTCTCGCGCATGTGGCTGATGCGGTCAGCATAGCGCTTGTCAACGGCGGCCGTGGCCTGCTGATAGTCGGGCGTGCTCTTGGCGCGCGTGATGAAGCGCGACACGATGATGCTGACAATGCCCAGTGTCAGGCCCGCGCCAATGACCAGCGCCGGGACCAGGAAGGCCAAAGCCAGCATCACCTGCCAGCTCGCCAGCGTGAAGGAGGTGTTGCCGCCGATGGCAATGGGTGGCGTGATGGTCACCGTTGACGGCGTGCGGGGCAATGGTTCGGCCGCGCCGCCGCCCAGGAGTGCCGGGAGCAGGATCGTCAGGATACCGCTGCCGACAAGGATGGCGAATATGATTGCCCAGGTGAGTAGTGATCGATTTCTCAAGAGACCCTCTTCACTTAAGTATCGCCCATCCGGGCGCGCCGCCCGCGATTGGGAATATTATCACAATTACGCGATATGCAAAGAAGAAGGGGCCAGAGAAAGCGCTTCCCTGGCCCTGGAACCTGGCCCCTTGTCTTCTGCGCCTTTGCGTTCAATCCTCACTCTTTCTCCAAGTGTCCCTCGCCGAAGCGGCCGAGCAACCGGCGTAGGGGCGACTCACGCTGTACAGGCGGCTCCGGTTGCAGATCATCGCGCAGGGCCATGAGCGTACGATGGTAGAGCGACTTGACCGCGCCCTCGCTGCGGCCCATCACCCCGCCGATCTCGGCGTTCGACAGGTGCTCGACGAACTTCAGCGCCAGCAACTCCTGGCGGTCGGCCGGCAAACGGCGCACTGCCCGTAGCAGCGCGGCCCGGTCTTCAGCCAGCAGGGCCGTCGCCTCCGGGCCGTCTTCGCTGACGTGCCAGCGGCTCAGGTCTTCCAGCGAGATGACTTTGCGCCGGCTGCGGTCGCGGTGCCAGTTGGCGACCAGGTTGTGGGCGATGCGATAGAGCCAGGCCGAAAAAGGCACCCCGCGGTCGTCATACGTCGCCATGTGCTGCCAGGCGCGCATGAAGGTCTTGGCCGCCAAGTCTTCGGCATCGGCCTCGCTGCTGGTGCGGTAGTAGATATATTGGTAAATGCGCTGCGCGTAGCGCTCATAGAGTTGGCCAAAAGCATCGTGGTCGCTCTTGGCCTGCTCGATCAGCGCCGATTCGTCCGCGCTCGGCTCAATGGCTCTCTTGGTCATCCTGCTTGCAGCACACTCATCTCTCCGGACGCCACCGCCCGCGAATGGCGGCAGTATAGCAAATGCGCCGTGGCAAGACGAACGCAGTTTGCCCTCCCTGCCTTGACGCGCTGTGCTGCCTTGGTTATGCTGGCAGACTATGGATTCACGCTTCACTTCGCGCGCCGGGCAAGTGGCCGGGCGCATCGGACTGTTGGGCCTGCTGGTGGCGGCTCTGGCGGTTGTGGGCGCAGTGCTCAGCGGCTGTGGGCAGTCGCGCGACGTTGAGCCAGTCGCCGGGCAGGTGGACGCCCCGGCCGCGGCCGTCCTCGATACCGTTCCGTCCTTGCCCACGCCCGCGGCGACGCTTCTGCCGCCCGCCTCGCCCACGCCCGCGCCGACCACCGACCCGGCCCTGCTGACCGACAACGCTGCCGTCCAGGCAACGCAGACCGCGGCCGTCTCGCCGCCCACGCCGCCTATCAGCCCCACGCTTTCCGGCGACGCCACATCATCGGGCGACGCCGCGCCGCCGGCCGCGCCTCTGCCCACCCCTTACGGCGTCTATAGCTGGACGCTGAAAGTACCCATCCTGATGTACCACTACATCAGCCAGCCGCCGGCCGACGCCGACGTCTACCGCGTTGACCTGTCCGTGACACCCGACAACTTCCGTCAGCAACTCGCCTGGCTGCGCGACAACGGCTATACAGCCATCGACTACTATGACCTTTCGCTGGCGATTGTCGGCCACATCGAACTGCCAGAGAAGCCGGTGCTGCTGACCTTCGACGACGGCTATCTGGACAACTATACCGCCGCCTTCCCCTTGCTCCAGGAGTACGGCTACAAGGGCACCTTTTTCATCGTCACCGACTTCGTTGACCTGGGGCGCGAGGGGTACATGACCTGGCCCATGATCGAGGAGCTGAGCCGGGCCGGCCATCGCATCGAGCCCCACTCGCGCACTCACCCCGACCTGCGCGACAAGGATCGCGACGGCCTCATCTGGGAGCTTCTCGGCTCGCAGCAGACCATCGCCGCCCACATCGGCTACACGCCGCGTTACTTCTGCTATCCGGGTGGCGACTACAACGCAGAGACGATCCAGTTGCTGCGCGAATTGGAGTACTGGGGCGCGGTGACGACGGCCAACGACACCTGGCACGGGTTCAACGAGCGCTTCGAGTGGGGGCGGCTGCGCATTCGCAACAACACGACGCTGGCCGAATTCGCCAACGTCCTCGACCTGGAAGGCACCGTGCGCGGCAAACGGGTGGAGTAAGAAACCATGAATGACACAGATTAGTCGAAGTAATCTGTGTAATCCGCATAATCTGTGGTTTCATTCTTCTGAGGTACAACGATGGACAAGATTATCATCAAAGATTTACTGTTGCGTGGCATTATCGGCATCAACCCGGACGAGCGGGTGAAGAAGCAGGATATCCTGCTCAACATAGTGCTCTACCACGACATCCACCGGGCGGCCGAGAGCGACGACATCGCCGACGCCGCCAACTACAAGGCCATCAGCAAGCGGGTCATGGAGTACGTCGAGGCGTCGGAGCACATGCTGGTCGAGCGCCTCGTGACCGAGATCGCCCGGCTCATTCTGACCGAATACCCCATCCGCCGCGTCCGCGTGCGCGTCGAGAAGCCGGGCGCGCTGCGCTTCGCTCAATCGGTCGGCATTGAGATCGACCGCCGGCGCGAGGACTTCGGCCTCTAGAACGGTCTCCCGGTCAAGAACGTGCACCGCGTCGTCATCTCGCTCGGCTCCAACATCGACAAGGAGCGCAACCTGCCCGCGGCGGTGCGGCTGCTGGCGGCGTCACCGGGGGTGTCGCTGCTCGCCGTGTCGCCTGTCTACGAGACCGCGTCGGTTGGGGCGGGCGATGCGCCAAGCTTCTTCAACGCCGCCGTCTTGCTGCTGACGACGCAGACGGCGGCCGAGCTGAAGGACGGCCTGCTGAGCGACGTCGAGCGGACGCTGGGGCGGGTGCGAACGGCCGACAAGAATGCGCCGCGCACCATCGACCTCGACATCGCCCTCTACGACGACAACGCCTTCGACTATACCCCGGCCGACGGCCGACGCCGCCACGTGCCCGACCCTGATCTACGCCGCTTCCTCCACTGCCTGCAACCCGTGGCCGACCTGCTGCCCGACATGCCCCACCCGGAGACGGGCGAAGCCCTGGGCCGGCTGGCCGAACGGCTGCAAAGCGATGCGGAAACCTCTGCCCCAACCCTCTGGCCCCGGCCAGACGTGGATGCCCGGTTGGAAGAGCCGCGCTAAAGCGCTCTACTACAAGCCTGTCTCTTATAGCCATCTGACGCTGCCGACGCGCGATCTAGGGTAGATCCTGGTGGTGGCCGGTTATTTAAAAAAAAAAAAAAAAAAACACACATCGATAATAAATGACTAG
>CALLZA010000673.1 GCA_937858165.1 uncultured Ardenticatenia bacterium | reverse complement strand
CTGTCGTCCCGCTAGTGTGTATGTGGTCCTCTGTATTTCTTCTTCGCTGTATCATCGACACCTTGTGTCTCGTCGCACGTTGCATTATCTCTTATTTTTTTTTTTTAATGATACGGCGACCACCGAGATCTACACTAGATCGCTCGTCGGCAGCGTCAGATGTGTATAAGAGACAGGCCTTGTCGGAGACGATGGGCAGGCCGAAGTAAGCGGTGGCGTAGTGGAAGGTGTAGAAGATGAAGGCGTCGGTCGTCTCATAGGCGCGGCGAATGGCTGTGAAGAGGGGCGACGAGAACGGGCCCTGCTCCTTGACCCAGGCCACCTCATCGAACAGAGTGTGCTGGTGGGTCGTCACCAGGCGCGTCTGGCGCTGGGAGTTCTTCCAGTCGCGCGGCGCGTCGACCGGGAAGCGGCGCACGCGCACGCCGTTGATCGTCTCTTCGCCCGCCGGGTAGTGGTCGGCCCAGGTGATGTAGTCGAGAGCGCAGGTGGTCAGAACGGTGACTTCGGTCGCTTCGCCCGCGGTCGACTGCTCAGCCAGCCGCTCGGCCAGCCAGCGCGCGTGCTGCTCGGCCCCGCCGTTGACTTCGACGCCGTAGCGCTGGACGACGATGGCGACCCGGCGCGCGCTCATTGCCCGTCCAGGTCAAACACCTGTTCCAGAAAGCCCAGGACATTGCGTTCCAGCGCCGCGTCGTCATAGCGCGCCGCCCAGGCCGTCGCCTCGCGCTTCAGGGCGGCGTAGCGGGCCGGGTCGTCGAGCAGGGCCAGCACGGTCGCCGCCGCCTCGTCCGGTCGCCGCTTGTCGAACACCAGCCCCGCCGGCCCGGCCACCTCGACCATCGGCTCCTGGTTATGGACGGCCGCCGGCACGCCGAAGTAGAGGGACTCGGCGATGGGCACGCAGAAGCTCTCCCACTCCGAGGTGACGAACAGCAGCCGGGCGTGGCGATAGAGCGCGCCCAGCACCGCCGGGTTGTTGACCTGCCCGGCGAAGAGGACGCGGCTCTCCAGGCCGTAGGCGGCGATCTGCCGGTCGAGCTGGGCGGCGTAGCCTTTGGTCTGGTCGCGCGTGCCGGCCAGAATGAGCACCATGTTCGGCCGCGCCGCGTGCAGCCGGGCGAAGATGTCGATGAGCGCGCCGATGTCCTTCTGCGGCACGATGCGGCCGACCAGCAGAACGTACTCCAGTTGGGCCAGCGAGGCCGACAACTCCGCATCTTCACCCGCGCCGTACTTGGCCGTATCGACGGTGTAGAAGATCTTGTGCAGCCGCTCGGCCGGGAAGCCGTGGCCTTGCAGGATTTGGCGCGAGTCCTCGGAGTGGATGACGACCTGCTCAAAGCGGCCGGCCAGCGACGGCAGCATGTCCAGCCCGTGCTGGCAAAGGTACTCCAGATGGGCATTCTGCCCGGCAAAGAGGCGCGGCGGGCAGATGCCGTGGTAGTCCATAAACTTGAGGTCGGGGCTATCGAGCGCCTGCTGCACGTTGTCGGCCCAGATGGAGTAGTGGAACCACAGCAGGTCGTTGCCCGTCGGCCGATACAGCCGTGACAGTTCCGCCCGGCTCTGCAACTGCGGGGCGATGAAGTCGGCGTAGACGGTCGCCTTGGCTCCCCACTGCCGGAAGAGGCGAGCCAGGTTGAAGGCGTAGTTGCTGACGGCGTCGCCGGGGGTCAGGCCGGCGGTCATGATGTGGACCCGAAGGGGTCGAGGAGTTTGATTGACTTTGGTCATGAGCTTTAAGAAGCAGCCACAGATGACACAGATTTCACAGATTAGTTCTTCAAGTCTGTGAAATCCGTGTCATCTGTGGCTGCTTTCTCCGTAAGGACGCGGGCGAACAGGTCGCGGTAGCGCGGGATAATGGTCGGCCACTGGTAGCGCGACAGGACGTAGGCGCGGCCGTTGCGCCCCATCTGTGCCGCGGCCGCCGGGTGGTCGAACAGGTAGTCGAGCGTGGCGGCGAACTCATCATGGTCGGCAAAGTAGAGGCCGCCGTTGGCGTTGCGGCAGTGCTCCACGGTCACGGCGCAGCCGGCATGGACGAGGGCCGGCGTCTCGGCCAGCCAGCTCTCCATCAGGGCGATAGAGAAGCTCTCGTTGACCGACGGCAGGCAGAAAACGTCGGCCGCGGTGTAGGCGTCGTGCTTGTCCTGCGGCGGCACAAAGCCCAGGTCGAGAAAGCCATCGGCGATGTCGGCCGGGAGGGCTACGTCGCCCGGCCCCAGCAGCACCAGCCGCGCCCCGCGCGCCCGACCCGCGCCGCGCCAGTAGCGCGCCCAGGCGTCGAGCAGCAGCGGCGTGTTCTTGCCCGGCTCGCGCCGCCCGGCGTAGAGCACCAACGGGCCGTCGAGGCCATGGCGGCGGCGAAAACGGTCGCCATCGCCCAGCGCGTCGGTGTCCACCCCCTCGCCCAACACCTCGCGCAACTGCCCGGCGTGGCCGGGGAAGAGGCGGTCGGCCAGCACCCGCTCGGCTTCGGTGTGGAAGACCAGCGCCCGCACGCGCGGCAGCACCTCACGATAGAGGGCCAGCCGGGCGTAGCTCTCGTCGTGAAGGCAGGGGATGACGACCGACCGCTCCGGGCAGACCTGCGCCCCGTAGTAGGTTGTGGCGAACAGGTACGGGATAAAGACGTAGAGACGGTCGCCGGCCTCGCGAGTCATGAACTCATACAGGTCAGGGACGCGGATCATCTGCTCGATATAGACGCGCTCGTCGGCGGCCGAGACAAGCGCGCCGCGCATCAGCCGGGCGTTAACCGCGTCGAACGCTGCCCGGTCGCGCTTCTGCACCGGGAAGCGGCGCACGATGACGCCGTCGATCTCGGTTGCGCCGGCCGGGTAGTAGCTGCGGCCCCAGTCAGCGTAGAGATCGCGTGTCGTCGTCGTCAGCACCTCGACGGGCACACCGGCACGCCGCAACTGGCCGACCAGCCGCCGCGTCTCGGCCTCGGCCCCGCCCGGCGCGTCCGGGCCATACCAGGGGGTGACGAACGTGATGATGGTCATCGAACAAAAGAAGAGGAACCACAGATTACGCAGATTACACAGATTTTAAGAGGCGTTCTTAAAATCTGTGTAATCTGCGTAATCTGTGGTTACTTCTCTTCGGCTTCCTCTAGCTCCTGCCCCAGCAGGCTCAGGGCGCGCAGGAGGTGTTCGCTGGCGCTGACCTGGCGCGCCGCGCTCTGGTTAACATAATAGGTCACAAGCTCATGGAACTTGGTTCGCAACCAGACGATCAGCCCGCCGATGAGCGGCACACCCGACTTGCTGACAAACACCGGAACTTGCACCTCGTCCAGCGCCAGCCGTGCTTGATAGAGGTGCTCATAGAACTCCGGCGGGAAGCGCTTGCCGGTGACCGCGATCTCGCGGCCGCCGGCCGCCGGGCCGACAGCCGCTCGCTTGGCAATGATCTGCTGCCGAATCTGCTGCATGATCGCTTCGACGTTGATTTCCGCTTCGTGCGCGGCCTGTTCACTCACTTTGTTCAACTCTCCTCACCAAAATAATCATCCGCTCTCTTCTCTCTGGGCAACACGGGCGGGAAGAGCGCGCTAACGCGCTGGACGGCCAACTTTTACTCCCCCATCTCAACCCGCGCCACCCGCAACACCCACTCATCCTCGATGAGGGCCACCGGCTTGTGCTCATAGCTCTCTTCCAGCCGGCGGCTGGTCAGGGTGTAGACCTCTGTCTCATAAGCCAACCCCTGCTCATCGAGCCAGGCTGGGTCGCCAATCCAGTAGACGGCGCGTCCGCTATTGTGCCATATCTCCACCGCTCGAACCAAGTCCGCGCCCGGAGGGTCGGCATCGCGCAGGGCAAACGCGCTGTGGCCGTAGATGAACTGGAGCGGCGTGCCGAAGAAGTCGCCGTTGCCGATGGGCACAGCGTCATAGAACAGCAGCACCGACCCCGGCTCCAGGGTCGCGTTCAGCGCGTCCAGTTGCGCCGTCAGGCCGCGATGATCGACCTGGCTGACGAAGCCCCGCGCCGACCAGCCCAACCCGCCCAGCCAGACGACGGCCAGCGCCACGGCCGCCGCCCGTGCCCACGGCCGCCGCCAGCCGGCCAGCCAACCCACCGCCGCCGCCCCGCCGACCGTGAAAAACGGCACGGCCGCAGGCACAAAGCGCCGCATGGCGTAGACCTGGTGGGGATTGGCGCGCAGGCTCCACAGATAGAGCGCGGCGAACAGCGCCCCGACGGCCAGGATCATCACCGTGCGCCGGTTCACCCGCCAGAGCAGGCGGCACACCCCGGCCACGCCCAGCCACACCCCGACCGGCGACAGGTACCAGCCCAGACGCCGCCAGTTCTCGTGATCGGTCAGGGGGACGCTGCCGCCGCTGAAGAAGTCCTGCTGGGCGACCGGCGCGCCGACGACCGGGCGAATGAACCAGCCATAGACAGCAACGACCAGCGTCACGCCGACGAGGGCCGCCAGAGCGACGCGCCGGTAGCGGTCGTAGCCGGCCAGGAACCGCCCCTCGGTCCGCCGCAGCAGCCACAGGAAGGCCAGCCCGGCCAGCGCGCCCACCACGGGAATAGCCCAGTTGACTTGCAGCAGGCGCAACCCCAGCCCGGAGTGGACGACAAAGTAGGGGCGACTCTGCCACCAGGCGTGGATGAAGGAGTGGAGCACCAGCCCCGCCAGCGGCACCAGAAACCAGCCGACCGTGCCCGAGCCGACGGCGCGCCGCCCGCCGGCCAGCAGCCACCAGACCAGAAGCGCCAGCACCGGCAGCAGCACCAGCATGTCCACCCGCACCAGAAAGACCAGCCCCAGCGACACCCCGGCCAGCAGCGCCCATAACTTGCCCGGGCCGTCGCCGCCCAACCAGTGGCCCAGCCCACAGAGGCCGCTCCACAGGACGAACTGTGTCAGCAACTCCGTCGTCGGATAGCGGCCGAACCACACTTGCAGCGCCGTCAGCGACAACGCCGCCAGCGCCAGCGCCGCCGTCGGCCAACCGGCGAACTGGCGCACGGTGAAGTAGACGGCCAGCGCCCCCAGGGCTGCCCACAGCCCGTTGAGCAGCAGCGCGGCGTGGATCGCTTCGGCCGTCGCCGGCGTGGCGGCCGTTCCCCCGGCCAGCCCAAAGGCCACGCCCAGCCAGACCGGGTGCAGCGGGTAGAACTGGGGCGTGATCTGCCCCGGCGGCGTGCCGATGACGTAGAAGCCCGGCAGCAGGTAGTAGGCCGCCACCGGGTCGTCGGGCAGAGGGCGCAGCAGAGCGGGCCACAGCGCGGGGTCTAATTCAGCCAGCGTCTCGTCCTCGATGACGATGCTGCCCTCGCGGGCTATGGACGCGCCGATGCTGACGTAGACCCCGGCGTCGGCCGCGCCCAGCACGTACTCATGTGGCCGGAAGAAGAGCCAGCCCGCGGCCACGGCCCACGCCGCCAGAAAGGCTAGTTCGGCCTGCGGAAGAAGAGCGGGGGAGCGGGGGGGCAGGGGAGCAGGGGAGAACGCTCCCTCTCCCTGTGGGAGAGATTTGGGGAAAGGGCCAGCTACCCCCTCTCCCCCTGGGAGAGGGTCGGGGAGAGGGCCAGCCGATAAAGACACATGCCCCATCCGCCCGCGCCACACGTCCAGCGCCAACAGCCCGCCGACCAACAGCGCCCAAACCAGCGCCAGCCAGCCGATGGAAAAGAGGCCCACTTCGGCCAGCAGTAGCGCCGCCCAACCCAGCGCCGCCAGCCCCAGGGCCAGCCCCGCGAAGGCCAGCGGCAACGACCACCGCCCGCGGCCAAACTGCCGCACGATCAGCCAACCGGGCACAAAGCCGGCGGCCACCAGCGCGGGGATGACAGTCCAGGCAGGCATGGCTAGACGGCCGGCTCCAGCCCGGCCACGAAGGCCACGTAGGCGTCGGCCACGACCGCCGGGGCGCAACGCTCGGCCACGTACTGCGCCGCCGCCGCGCCCAGCGCCGTCCGCTGCGCCGGGTCGCCGGCCAGCTCCAGCAGCGCCGCCAGCAGCGCCCCCTCGTCCAGCGGCGGAACCTTGACCGCCGCCCCACCCGGCAACTCGCCATACCAGCCGTGGTCGAACACCACCAGCGGCCGGCCGGCGGCCATAACCCGCAGCGCCGCGCCGGACGTCTCGCCCAGCGTCGGGTAGCGCAGGTTCAGGACGATGTCGGCCGTGGCCGCCCAATCGGCAAAGGCGTCCAGCGACTCGACATAATCCAGCCGGATAACGCGCTCGCCGACGCCCAGCTCGCCGATGGCCCCATCAAGATCGACTTCGGGCAGCACCTCGCCGACGATCAGAAAGCGCGCCTCGGGCACGAAGTCGAGCAACCGCCGGAAGGCGCGCAGGGCCAGCGGCAGTTGTTTGGCCGCCGTCACCTGCCCCACGGCGGCGATGAGCAGTGCCTCGGCCGGCAGGCCCAACTCGGCGCGGCGCGAGCGCTCGCGGCGCGGGACGACCAGATGGGGGATGACGGCCACACGGGCCGCCGGTCGCAGAGCATGGATCCAGTCGGCGACGGTCTGGCTGTGGACGATGAGGCCCAGGCTGCTGTCGATGACGCGCTGGTTGAGAGCCACGTCGTAGAGCGGATTGGGCGCACGACCGCTGCGAATGTCGCGCAATAGGGGCGCGGCGCTCTGGCCCAGGTCGTAGCCCATCTCGCGGGCGTAGGCGGCAAAGCTGCCCGCGCCGAGCGTCAGATGGGCTATGAAGTGGTGGAGGGTAAAGTCATGGAGGACGGTGACGCCGGGGAAGCGCCGCAACAGGCGGTAGATGTCGGCGTGATGGACGCTGTTGCCCATGTGATAGAGCGGCAGGTCATAGGCCCAGCGCTCGGCCGGGAAGGCATCGAGAGGCCGGCGCGGCAGGCCCGCCGGCGCGACCGGCGCGTCGCTGAACAGCGTCACGTCGGCCCGCTCGGCCAGCGCCGGCAACAGGTCAGCGCTGTAGTCGGCGATGCCGCTGCGGGCCGGGGGCAGGGGGCTGAAGTAGGCCAGCCGCAGCCGCCGGGCCGCGCCACTGGCTGCCCGGTCGCCGCTGAGCCGCGCCGCCCGCGCGCCGATTGTCGCCACGTCCCGGTTGAGGGCCGTCGCCGCCCGGTCGTGGGCGATGCGCTCGGCGTCGACGTGGCGCTCGTCCGCGCCCCCCTCGCCCATCTGCCGCCGCGCCAGCCACTCGACGAGGGCAGCGTTGAAGGCACTCTGTTGCTCGAGCAGCGGCCGCACCTGCCACTTCGTCGCCACGTCGTTCCACGCCGCACGCAAGCGGGCCACCATCCGGCCCACGCCCGGCGCGGCGGAGACGAACTCATACTCACGCAGTGCGGCGCGGCGGCCCAGCTCGTCCAGCCTGGCCCTGTCGAAGCGGTCGTCGCTCATCGGTGGTGGGTCATTGTCGGCCGCCGGGCGCGGCTAGTTGCGCCAGGGCAGGCCGGGCACGGCTGCCGGCGTGGCATAGGGGCCGGCACGCAGGTCGTCGAAGTAGCCATAGCCTTCCAGCGCGGTGTAGGAGAACAGGGCGTGGCCGGCCGTGCCCAGGTCGCGGGCGGCGGCGATGCGGGCGGCGATCTCGCTGAACGGCTGGTCGGAGCCGATGCCGGGAATCACGTAGCGGTTGCCACGCTGGGCCTGGAAGTCGGCCACCAGCATCCGCCAGCGCTCCAGCCGGAACGTCTCCGGGTTGGCGGAGTAGATCATGGGCGAGATCGCGTCGCTGATGCCGCTCTGCGTCCAGCCCTGCGAGTCATGGGATGAGTCGCGGAAAACCTGGCCAAAGGCCCCGCCCCAGCGGGCGACGTAGGGGG
>CALLZA010000672.1 GCA_937858165.1 uncultured Ardenticatenia bacterium | reverse complement strand
TAGGTGTTTTTTGTGTTTCCAGCAGGAGACGGCATACTATATCGAGTACGGTCTCGTGGGCTCGGAGATGTGTATAAGAGACAGGGCTTAGTATGCTTTAGCATCATACTATGGCACGGCACAGGCTGACGATGGCTGAAACGGCTGTCTACCGCATCCGCTTTCAGGGTGCGCTCGACGAGTCCTGGCAGCAAGACCTGGGCCCGGGCTGGAGTGTCCAATTCGACGACAGGGCGCCGGAAACCACGACGATTACCGGCGTCATGCGTGACCAGGCCGCCTTGATCGGCTTGTTGAGCACTCTGTACGATGTGGGGTTGCCTCTACTGGAAGTCGAATATCTGGGAACGAGTGCCGGGCAACCATAGGTTTAACCTTGTGACGCCAGGAAATTTGGAGAGTTAAACCATGGGTAACGTGTTGCTCGGATTGCTGCCGGTCATCGTGGGCGCGGCCTTTGTACCGCTCTATCCCATCATTGTCCTGCTGCTGTTGCAAAGCGCAGGGGGGTTGGGTAAGGCTGTGGCCTTCGTCGCCGGCGGCGTGGTGGCGCGATTGGCGCAGGGCGTGGTGTTTGGTCTGCTCCTGGGCGCAGCCATGGCCGCCAACGGCGAAGAAGGGCAACAGATTATCGCCTCCACTCTGCTGCTGATCGTTGGCCTCCTGCTGCTGATCACCGCCTTCAGGAAGTGGCGCAAGGAAGAAGACCCCGACGAGCCGCCGCCCAAATGGATGAACAGCATCGGCAACCTCACCGGGTTGCGGGCCTTCGGAGCGGGGGCGCTCTACGTGGCGATTGCCGTTAAGCAGTGGGTGTTCACTCTATCGGCTATCAGCATCATCAGCGCGGCGAGTCTGGAACGGCCGCTGGGCATTGGCGTCTACCTGTTCTACGTGCTGTTGACCCAGACGCTCGTCCTCCCGCCCATCATGTTTTTCGCTCTCGCCCCAGAGCGAGCAGCCAAGCCGCTGCAGGCCGCGCAAGGCTGGCTGGATCGGCACAATCGGGTGATTGTGATCGCTGTGTCTTTTGTCTTTGGCTTATGGTTTTTCTACAGCGGTATCACCGGACTGACCGGCTGAGTCGCTGGATAACACCCTTGTTGGTAACAGCCCGAAACCAATTACGAGGCTAAATGCAGTTGATTGCATGAGGAGAACATCGAAATGACAACGTTAACCGTATGGAAGTTTGAAACCCCGCAGGGCGCGCAAGAAGCGCTCAACAAGCTCATTGAACTGTCGAAGCAGCATCTGATCCAAATCAACGATGCGGCTACCGTCGCCTGGGCGGAGGGCAAGAAGAAGCCCAAGACCCACAACTATGGCAGCCTGACCGGCCAGGGAGCGCTCTCCGGCGCGTTCTGGGGCATGCTCTTCGGCTTGCTGTTCTTCGTGCCGTTCTTCGGCCTGGCGGTGGGCGCGGCCATGGGCGCGCTGTCGGGCAAGTTCGCCGACTACGGCATCAACGACAAGTTCATCCAGGAAGTGCGCGCGCAGGTGACGGAAGGCACGTCGGCGCTCTTTTTGATGACCAGCGGCGCGGTGCAGGACCGCGTGGCTGAAGCGTTCCAGGGCGTCTCGGCCCAGTTGATTCAGTCCAACCTCACCAGCGAGCAGGAAGCGCAGTTGATGGAAGACTTCGGCGGCTAACGGCTGTCAGCCGCCCCCGCACTGGCTGATGACCCGCGATGGCGGCATGGACTTGATGCCCTCATCACGGGCCACAAGAGCATAGGCAAGGAGAAATAAACCATGGGCAGAAGACGTGAACAACGACGCGAGGAGCGTGCGACTTTCGGTCGCGGCGGGACGGCTACCCGCTACCGGATGCGGCAAAAGCTGGTCGCCTTCGGCGACGACTTCTGGATCGAGAACGAGGCCGGCCAGCGTGCCTTCAAGGTCGACGGTAAAATGCTGCGCGTGCGCGACACACTCTTCTTCGAGGACATGCAGGGGCAAACTCTGTGCAAGATTCAGGAAAAGCTACTCCGCGTGCGGGATACCATGACGATCGAGGGCCCGAACGACGAGCCACTGGCCACCGTTAGGAAGGCGCTAATCACTCCTATCCGTGACCGCTTCACGGTAAAAATCGGCGATGGCCCCGACCTGGAAGTGCAGGGCAATATCCTGAGTCTTGAATACACGATCGGGGATGGCAATCGCAAGATCGCCGAGGTATCGCGAAAGTGGTTCCGCGTGGCCGACACTTACGGCGTCCAGATCGATCCGGGGCAAAACGATATCGTCATCTTGGCCGTCACCGTAGCGATTGACATGATGGCCCACGGGTAGACCGCGCGCTCGTCTACAGCGCCAATCGTGTCGTCACGGTTGCTATCAATGAACCAACCCGCCTTGACCCAACGGCCGCGGACAGCGCCGCCCGCTTTTCACCTCCTGGCCAAGCCGACCGGCGCGATCTGTAATCTGGACTGCGCCTATTGCTTCTTCCTGGACAAGGAGACCTTCTACCCCGGCAGCAAATTCCGTATGAGCGAGTCGGGGTTGGACCTATACATCCGCCAGTTGATCGAGTCACACCAGACCGACAGCGTCAACATCGCCTGGCAGGGGGGCGAGCCTACGCTCATGGGGCTGGCGTTCTACCGGCGCGCCATGGAGCTGGTAGAGAAGTACCGGCGGCCGGGCATGACCTTCCTGCACACCATGCAGACCAATGGCACGCTGCTGGACGACGAATGGGCCGCCTTTTTTGCCGAACACAACTTCCTGCTGGGCATCAGCATTGATGGCCCGCGGCCGTTGCACGACGTTTACCGCGTGGACAAAGGGGGCAAGCCAAGCTTCGACAAGGTCATGCGTGGGCTGCGGCTGCTGCAGAAGCATGGGGTGGACTACAACGTGTTGACCACCGTCAACCGCGTCAATGGCGACTACCCGCTGGAGGTCTATCGCTTCCTGCGCGACGAGGTGGGCACAACCTGGATGCAGTTCATCCCTGTCGTAGAGCGCATCAACGCCGATGGCCTGACCCTTTACCAGGAGGGGACGACCGTCTCCGATCGTTCGGTGGGGGCGGAGCAGTTCGGCCGCTTCCTGAGCACCATCTTCGACGAGTGGGTGCGCCGCGACGTGGGCACCATCTACGTGCAGACCTTCGAGGCGGCGCTGAGCAACTGGCTGGGCCTGGCCAACTCCGGCATGTGCGTCTTCAACGCCACCTGCGGCACAGGGCTGGCCATCGAGCACAACGGCGATGTGTACTCGTGCGATCACTTTGTGGAGCCCAACTATCTGCTGGGCAACATCCAGGACAGGCACATGATCGAGCTGGTGGCCTCGCCGCCGCAGGTCAAGTTCGGCCTGGACAAACGTGATACGTTGCCTCGCTACTGTCGCGAGTGTGACGTGCGCTTCGCCTGTCATGGCGAGTGCCCCAAGAACCGCTTCATTCTAACCCCGGATAACGAGCCGGGTCTCAACTATCTGTGCGCCGGCTTCAAGGAGTTCTTTCACCACGTGGACTTCCCCATGAGGCTCATGGCCGGATTGATCCGGCGCAATCGCGAGGCGCGGGAGGTCATGCCGATTCTGGAGCGCGCCTTCACGGGCGTGGAGCGCAATGCCCCCTGTCCCTGTGGCAGCGGCCGCAAGTTCAAGCAATGCCATGGCCGGCCACAGCCGACACCCAGTTCGAAGCCACTGCCCACGCCGCAATCCCGGTCGGGCGCAACAGGACAGATTGGTCAATAGGCACCTTGGTCGGCCGATGCTGCCAATCTATCGACCCACCAATCTCCCATCTTACCAGCCAACCATTCACACCAACACGGAGAGAGTACCATGCCCAAAGGCAAACCCAATATCCTGATGATCTGGGGCGATGACATCGGCATCACCAACCTGAGCTGTTACAGCGACGGCCTGATGGGCTATCGCACGCCCAACATCGACCGCATCGCCAACGAGGGGATGCGCTTCACCGACGCCTACGGCCAGCAGAGCTGCACCGCCGGCCGCGCCGCCTTCCTGACGGGCCAGAACCCGTACCGCACCGGCCTGACCAAGGTCGGTATGCCCGGCGCCGACATCGGCTTGCAGGCCGAGGACGCCACCATCGCCGAGCTGCTCAAACCGCTGGGCTACGCCACCGGCCAGTTCGGCAAGAACCACCTGGGCGACAAGAACAAGTACCTGCCCACCGCCCATGGCTTCGACGAGTTCTTCGGCAACCTCTATCACCTCAACGCCGAGGAGGAGCCGGAGAATGTGGACTATCCGCCCGAAGCGGATTTTCCCAACTTCAAGAAGGTCTTCGGCCCGCGCGGCGTGATGCACTCCTGGGCCACGGAGGAAGACGATCCCACCGAGCACCCGCGCTGGGGCCGCGTCGGCAAGCAGCGCATCGAGGACACCGGCCCCCTGACCGCCAAGCGCATGGAAACGTGCGACACTGAGTTTCTGGGCGCGGCTGAGGAGTTTATCAAGCGCGCCCACGACGACGACCAGCCCTTCTTTGTCTGGTTCAACACTACCTGGATGCACTTCCGCGTCCACCCGCCGGAGCACGTCATCGGCCAGGCCGGGCGCTGGCAGTCGTTCTATCACGACGTGATGATCGAACACGACAAGCACGTGGGGCAGTTGCTCGACCTGCTCGACGAACTGGGCATCGCCGAGGACACCATCGTCGTGTACTCGACCGACAATGGCCCGCACATCAACACCTGGCCCGACGGCGCGATGACTCCCTTCCGCAACGAGAAGAACTCTAACTGGGAAGGCGCCTTCCGCGTGCCGGAGATGATCCGCTGGCCCGGCCAGATTCCGGCGGGTGTGGTCTCCAACGAGATCATCAGCCACACCGACTGGCTGCCGACCCTACTGGCCGCGGCCGGCGAGCCGGAGATCAGCGAGAAGTTGAAGCAGGGCCACCAGGCCGGCGACAAACAGTTCAAGGTCTACATCGACGGCTACAACTTCTTGCCTTACTTCACCGGTCAGGTGGACAAGGGGCCGCGCCAGGGGATCATCTACTTCTCCGACGACGGCGACCTGGTCGGGCTGCGCTACGACAACTGGAAGTTCGTCTTCGCCGAGCAGCGCGTCCAGGGTACGGTCCAAATCTGGGCCGAACCGTTCGTCTTCCTGCGCGTGCCCAAGATCTTCAACTTGCGCACCGATCCCTTCGAGCGAGCGGACATCACCTCCAACACCTACTGGGACTGGATGATCGACCGCGTCTACCTGACCTACGCCGCGCAGTACATCGTGCGCGAGTTCCTGCAGACCTTCCAGGAGTTCCCGCCGCGCATGAAGGCGGCGAGTTTCACCGTGGACGACGTGCTGAAGAAGATGGAGCAGAGTTTCGACAACTAAACTCAGCGCACAAAGAGAACGGGAGGTTGTGCGGCGAGTTCGCCGCACAACCTCCCGTTCTCCTTGCGTCCTGGCGGAGAACGTTCTCATATGAAGAAGACGAACGGATGCAACCGGTTCACCACCACCTACTCAGTAAGCGCCGGTCGAACCCCGTCGCTGAAAGTCGTTTGAACGACCCGCCTTCAACCGGTTCAGGACGAAGCCTGACATGAAACGACAGCTTATCAACCGCAGCACCATCGCTGAAGACTTGACCGCCGGGCTGGTTTTGGGCATCCAAAGTATTCCCGACGGGCTGGCCAACGGTCTGCTGGCACTGATCAACCCCATCTACGGTCTTTACGGTTACATGATGGGCACGTTCACCGGCGCGTTTTTCACCAGTTCCGCCTTCATGTCCATTCAAGCCACCAGCGCTATGGCCCTGGTCGTGGCTAGCGTGCCCCAGATCACCCGTGGGCCTGACCCGAACGCGCCTCTGTTCACGCTGGCCATCCTCACCGGCGTGTTCATGCTGGTAGCTGGGCTGCTCAAACTCGGTTCGCTAGTGCGCTTTGTGCCCAATGCGGTGATGACTGGCTTTGTCAATGCCGTGGCGATCCTCATCATTTTGGGTCAGTTGGATGACCTGACCGGCTATAGCAGTACGGGGGCTAACCGCATCGCCCGGACGTGGGATCTGCTGCGCAACCTGGACCAAGTCCACCTGCCGACGCTGATGGTGGGCCTCCTGACCATCATCCTCATTCTGACGCTGGAAAAGACGAGCCTGAAATCATTGGGCATGATCGTGGCGTTAGTGGTCGCCTCGCTGGTGGTGCCCCTTTTGGGTGCCGACGCGGTGGAATTGGTGCGCGACGTCGCTTACATTCCCGGTTCGCTGCCGCGGCCGATGTTGCCCTCGCTGGCGGCGATCCCTGGCCTGCTCATCCCGGCACTGGCCCTGACGTTTGTCGGCCTCATGCAGGGAGCGGGCATCACCCAGTCCATCCCTAACCCCGACGGCCGTTACCCGGACGCCTCCGGTGACTTCGTCGGCCAGGGCGTGGCCAATATCGTCTCCGGGCTGTTCCAGGGAACGACCGTGGCCGGTTCGCTCTCCGCTACGGCCCTGGTGGTCAGCGCCGGGGCCCGCTCCCGCTTTGCCAATATCTTCGCCGGGCTGGTGATGGCCGTGGCGATCTTATTGTTCGGCCGTTTTGTAGGCGCCCTGGCCATGCCGGCGCTAGCCGGTTTGCTGATCGTAGTTGGTTTCCGAACGCTCAAGCCGGAGCGCATCGTCATGGTCTGGCAGACAGGCGCGGTGCAGCAGGCGGTGATGGCGCTGACCTTTTTCGCCGCCCTGTTTATTCCGCTGCAGTACGCCGTGTTGCTGGGCGTGGCGCTGGCGGTCATGCTCTACGTCTTCCAGCAATCCAACAAGGTCACCGTCAAAGCGTGGGAGATCGGGCCGGGGCAATATCCGGTGGAGAAGGTACCGCCCTCGGTCGTGCCTGCCGATCAGGTGACCACCCTTATGCCTTACGGCAGCCTGTTCTACGCCGCCGCGCCGGTGTTCAGCGCCCAGTTGCCGGAAGTCACCGATGCCACGCGCCACGCGGCCGTCATTCTGGTCCTGCGCGGCCAGACGGAGGTCGGCAGTACCTTTCTGAACGTGCTGACGCGCTACGCCGAACAACTGCGCCAGCAGGAAAGTAAGTTGATGCTGGCCGGCGTCGAATCCAGTGTTGTGACGCAGATGGAACGAACGGGTATTCTACAGACCATCGGCCGGGCGAACGTGTTTCCGGCGTCGGAAGGGATTGGTGAAGCACTCCTGCAAGCTGTTGAGGCGGCGGAGCAGTGGATCGCCACGCAGCGGGAGAGGGACGTGGATTAAGGGCAATGTTGAGTAGCCTATCTACCGCCACGAAGGAGGGCAAAGGATGAACATGCTTTCAAGTATCTTTCGTGACAACCGTTTTCGTCCTGAAGATGTACCCAAATTTGAAGGCAAGTTGTTTTATGAAGGGGACAGGCGACGACCGTATCTGGAGCGCTTCTTTGTTTTACTCATATTAGCTACCATCATCGCCACGGCGGGCATTATCGGCGACTCCACCGCCACCGTCATTGGCGCGATGATTGTCGCGCCACTGATGACGCCTATTATGGCGACGGCGGCGGCGCTGATCATGGGCAACATGAGCCGCGCGGTCAACCGGCTGTCGCTGGTTCTCATCGGCGTCCTTACGGTCGTATTTCTGTCTCTTATACACATCTCCGAGCCCACGAGACCGTACTAGATCTCGTATGCCGTCTTCTGCTTGAAAAAAAAAAAAACACTCACAGAATGCAATACATCACGACATACAATAGAAACCACAGACACACTATGATAGTAGCAGTTGTCGGTGTCTTGACTAGATACAACAACGATATGATATACACATAGCAAGACACATCTAC
>CALLZA010000671.1 GCA_937858165.1 uncultured Ardenticatenia bacterium | reverse complement strand
TGTTGCGTTGTTCGTCTTAGAGTGTGGTGGTGATGATTGTAGTGTTGATGCGTCAGTTGTGTTTGTCGTATGTAATGTGTGTTCGTTGTCGTTTGTTGCATGGTGTATGTTCTAGTTTATGGCGGGGGGGGCGGGGGGGGTGTGGGGGGGGGGGGGTGGGGTTTTTTTTTCAAGCAGAAGACGGCATACGAGATCTAGTACGGTCTCGTGGGCTCGGAGATGTGTATAAGAGACAGGCGTCACCCCATGTATAGCGGCACGGTGCTGGCCTGGGTCGGCTCGGCCCTGGCCCTCGGCTCGTGGTGGATGCTCATCCCGGCCGCAGCGGGCATCACTCTTTTCGTCTGGCGCACGCGCCATGAGGACGCGACGCTGCAAGAGAAGCTGCCCGGCTATGCCGAGTACGCCCGGCAGACGCGCTATCGGCTGCTACCCAAGGTCTGGTAAATTGGGATACACTGGGATCGTAGGGTGGGTCTTCCGCCCGCCCCACAAGGGGAGACACCATGTCACAACTAGCTGTTCAACCACCTGAGCAAAGACTGGACGAGAACGGCCGCCGACGCCTGCTCCAGGTCTTTGGCATGTACGGGATGTATGCCATACTGCTCTTTGTGTCCGCCGGCACGCTGCGCTGGTGGAATGCCTGGGTCTATCTGGGCCTTGGCATTCTAGCCATCCTGACCGGCGGCCTTTACGTCGCCCGCAAGAACCCGGCCATCATCAACGAGCGCGGCCGGCCGTCGGAGAAGACGAAGCCGTTTGACAGGCTATTCGCCCGTTTGGCGCTGCCGCTCGCGCTGGCGTCATTGGTCGTTGCCGGGCTGGACTTTCGCTTCGGCTGGTCAAGCGTACCCGCCTGGGCACAAGTGGTCGGCTTCATCGGCCTCTTGCCTGGCACGATCGTGCCCTATTGGGTGATGTACCACAATGCTTACGCGGCGACGACAGTGCGGGTAGAGACGGAGCGCGGTCAGCACGTCATTACCGATGGCCCTTATCGCCTGACACGCCACCCGCTCTACAGCGCGACGATCCTGAGTTATCTCTTCAGCCCGTTGGCCTTCAACTCATGGTGGATGGCTGCACCGCTGGGGCTGTTGATCATTCTCTTCGTCTGGCGGACGGCAAACGAGGATCGCACACTGCTGGCCGAACTGCCCGGCTACACTGACTACGCGCAAAGGACACGCTATCGGTTGCTGCCTGGTGTATGGTAGAATAGAGGCATGAGCAACCCTGAGAAGTGGCGCGGCTTTGCCTCCCTGCCCGATGACATCGATCGTCGGCTGGCGGAGTTGCCCGCCTGGCTGGCCGACCAAGGCGTTCGGCTCACTTATCTGTTCGGCTCGCTGGCCCGGCCGGCGGCCGAACGGTTGAGCGCTCCACACGACGTCGATCTGGCGTTGCTTTTGCCGGCCGAAAGGCCCACTTTCCAACTGCACCAACCCCTGGCCGACATGCTGGGAATCGAGCGGCTCGACCTGGTGGACTGGCGGCTGGCCTCAGCCGAGTTGCGCTTCGAAATACTCAGCACCGGCCGCTGCCTGTTCGCCGCCGATGAGAACGAACGGCTGGAGATCGAGTTAGCAGCCCTACGCGAGTACAAAGACCGCGCCCACTGGCGACAAATGCACGAGGCACTGCTACGGGAAAGGCTGAACCAATGGTAGTCAAACGAGAAACGGTTATAACGCGGCTGGAGAATCTCGACCGCATTGTGAGCGAGTTGAACCAGTACGCCGGCCTCACCTACAGCCAGTACAGCGCCGAACTACGCCATCAGTGGGTGATCGAGCGCGGCCTCATCGCCGCCGCGGGCGTTATTCTTGACATCGCCGAGCACATTCTCGTCGCCCACTTCGGTGAGTACAGCGGAACTTATGAGAAGAGCCTGGCTGCGATTCACCAGCGGAGCGTGATCTCCGCCCAGACTTACCAACATCTGCGCGGCTTGGGCGGCTTCCGAAACATCCTCGTCCATCTCTATCACGAGATCGACCCGACCCAGGTGTGGGAGCATTATCACAAGGCGCTCACCATTTTCCCGGCCTTTGGGCGAGAGATATTGACTTGGTTGGGTTCTATCGACACACCGACAGACAACTAAGGCTCGGTTGTCGGGTCCCAGCCCGTGGCCAGGTTCTCGTTGAAGGTATCCAGGTAGGCCATGTCGGCGGCCGACAACTCAAAGCCAAACACGTCGGCGTTCTGCCGGATGCGCTCCGGCCGATTGGACTTGGCGAGGACGATGGCCCCTTTTTGCAACCCCCAGCGGATGAGCACCTGAGCTGGAGAGGCGCTGTAGCGCGCGCCGATGGCCGCCAGCCGTGCGTCACCCAGCTTGCGCCCCTTGGTTAGCGGGCTATAAGCTTCAATGGCGATGCCCTGAGCGGCGCACAGGTCGAGCGTCGGCCGCCGCTGCTCATAGTTGTAGGGGCTTAGCTCGATCTGGTTAACCGCCGGCACGTAACGCGCGTGGCCCAACAACTCTTCCAGATGGCGCACCACATAGTTACTGACGCCGATGGCCCGCACGCGCCCCTCCTCCAACAGCGTCTCCAGCGCCATCCACGAGTAGCGCCGCTTGCCGGGTAGCGGCCAGTGGATGAGAAACAAATCGACGTACTCCAGCCCCATGAGGCGCAAGCTTTCGTGATAGGCGGCAATGGCTGAGTCGTACCCCTGGTCGCTCTCCCACAGCTTGGTGGTCACAAACACCTGCTCGCGCGGCACGCCCGACGCCCGCAGGGCCGCGCCCACGTCGGCCTCGTTGTGGTAGATGCGCGCCGTATCCACGTGACGATAGCCGGTTTCCAGCGCGTAGCGCACCGTCTCGAACGTCTCCATGCCGTTAGGGCTACGATAGACGCCCAGACCGAGTTGGGGAATGGCCACGCCGTTGTTGAGGGGGATGGTGGTTGTTAAGTTCATGAGTTCATCCATTCGTCATGCGCCGCTCTATGCGCTTGCCAGACAGAACGGTACAATTAGCTTATTATCTCGCAACGGGCAAGGGCGGACATGAGTGCGGACTACGAGCGGGCTAAGCAGTATGCGCTGGGCCGCCTGGCGGGCGAACTATCGCCCCACCTGGCCTACCACTCGCTGCGCCACACCCGCGACGACGTTCTGCCGGCGGTGCTGCGTCTGGCCCAGGCCAGCGGCGTCAACGGCGACGCCCTGCTCTGCCTGGCGACGGCGGCGCTCTTCCACGATATCGGCTTCCTCGTCGACTATGACGACCACGAGGCGCACGGCATCACCGTGGCCCGGGCCGCGCTGCCGACCTTCGGCTACTCGACCGCCCAACTGGACGTCATCGCCGAACTCATCGCCGCCACGCGCATGCCCCAACGGCCAACTTCGCCCCTGGCCGAACTCCTTTGCGATGCTGACCTGGACGTGCTGGGGCGCGCTGATTTCTGGGATGTCAATCGGCTGCTGCTGGCCGAGACAGAGCATCACCGCGGGCGAATCATCGGTGAGGCGGAGTGGCTAGCGACCCAACTGCGCTTTCTAGAGGAACACGTCTACTTCTCTGGAGTGGCCCGCATCCTGCGTGACACCGGCAAGGTGCAGAATGTCAGTCTCATGCGCCATGCGCTCCACGGTCTGAACGGTTCCGGCGTTCACCGGCATGGGGTACACGACGGCTGACAGTGCTTCCCGCGCCTGCTATCTGATTTGGAGGCAGCATGAGCGCTTCTCCAAAGCCGACAGGGTTGGCTGGTCTTCCTCTCGCCCACCGGCATCGCGCCGTGGATCGTCCGCGCCTATTGGAACGCCTCGACGCCGCCCTCGCCCACCCGGCTGACTTCTCCCGTGGCTTCACCTGCCGCCTCACTCTGGTGTGCGGCCCGGCCGGCTTTGGCAAGACCACGCTGGTAGCCAGCTGGTTGCGCGATGCCGTCGCCAGGGGCGGCCTGCCCGATGTCGCCTGGCTGTCACTGACAGCCGATGACAACGACTCAGACCAGTTTGCGGCCTCGTTGCTGGCCCGCCTAGAGCCCCAAGCGCCGGCCCCCGCGCCAGGCACCCCGGTGCTGCCCACGCTGGGCAACAATGTGTTGGCGGGAATCGCCCAGCGCAGCCGGCCGCTTGTGGTGGTTATGGATGACTACCACCTCATAGAGGCGCGCGACATCCACGCCTTCACCCACTTTTTCATCGAGCGCTTGCCGCCCCACGTGCATCTGATCCTCATCAGCCGCGCCGATCCGCCGCTGCTCTTGGGGCGAATGCGCGCCGAGCAGGAGATCAATGAGCTTCGCGCGCGCGACCTCCGCTTCACCCGGGACGAAGTGGAGACATTTCTCAACCAGCACATGGGGCTTAGCCTGGCCGCGGCCGATATTACCCTTCTGGAGCGCCGCACCGAAGGCTGGATCGCCGGGCTGCAACTGGCCGCCTACTCCCTGGGTCGCGAGGCTGATCCGGCGGCCTTCCTGTCGGCCTTTGCGGGCAACGATCGCTATATTGCGGACTACCTCATGGAGGAGGTATTGCTGCGGTTACCGGCCGAGCGGCTGTCATTCCTCTTGCAAACGTGCATCCTCGACCGTCTGACGGCCGATCTATGCAACGCTGTGACCGAGCGCACCGACGCCCATAACACCCTGTGGGCGCTGGAGGCAGCCAACCTCTTCCTGACACCCCTGGACAACAACCGGCAGTGGTACCGCTACCACCGGCTGTTTGCCGATCTTTTACGCCAGCGCCTGCATGAATCGGGCCAGGATCGGGCCGTCTTGCACCGCCGGGCCGCGGACTGGTTCAACAGCCATCACATGTTGCCCGAAGCAGTCGACCAGGCCCTGGAAGCCGGTGATGAGTTCTTCGCCATGGACCTGATGCTCCTGGCGGCGCCCGACCTCTTTCGCGCCAGTCGCCTTTCGTTGCTAACCCGCTGGTCCTCGCGGCTGACGGACGACGTTGTGGCCCAGAGGCCGCGACTCCTGCTGGCCTTCTGCTGGGCCTGGATCGCCACCGGCCACCCGGAAAGCGCCGAGCGCTGCGTACGGTTATACGAGGCAGCGGTCGGCCATCCAACAGCCGTTCTCTGCCGGCCGGCCGAAACGCTGGAAGCCTCGCCCCTCACGCCCGAACTTTTGGCCGGGCTAGTGGAAGCGGCAGCCGTCTGGTCACGGCTGTACGTCAATCGGCTGGAGATCGACACCGCCCTTCTATACTGCCGCTGCGGTCTGCGTGTTCTGGAGACATTGACCGCCGACCCCCAGCGCAACGTCGTCGAGCCGCCGCCCACCCGACCCGACGATTGGCCCCCCTTCTTCAACGCTCTGGCCGCCATCCGCCCGGTGCTGCACTTCAACATGGGCCTGGCCCTGAAGTTCGTCAACGACATAGGCCCGGCCCGGGATGCTCTATCCACCGCAGCCATCGAAGCCCAGGAACAAGGCAACGTCCACCTGATCGCGCTGGCGTACGGCCACCTGGCCGAAGCGGAGCGCCTTCAAGGGCACTGGCGCGCCGCCCTGGACACATGTGCCCGTGGGCTGACGGCCGTCCAGCACCTGGTCAGCGAACTGCCCCCCCTGGCCGGTATCTTACTGGCACAGGAGGGCGTCATGCGCTATGAGCTGGGGCAGACGTCGGCCGCCGAACAACTCTGGTTACGCGCGATCGAACTGGCCGAACCGTGGGGCAACTGGGAGTCGCTCTTACCGGCCTACATCGGCGTGGCCCGCCTGCGCGGATTCGTTCGGCGCGACGTAGACGGCGCGCGTGACGCGCTGGCAACGCTGCGCGACCTGACGCGCCCCCACGCGGAGGTGATCTTTCCCCTGACAGAGGCGTATGAGCGGGCCATTTCAGCCCAGATGTCGTTTGGTTACAGCCTGACCGGCACGCCCCTGGCGCCTAGTGCCCTGCCCTACCTGCGGGAGCAGCAAACGCTCTGCGAATTGCAGGCTCTCCTCGCTGCCGGTCGCCATCTGCCCGACGTTGCCCACCAGGCCGCGGCCCAGGCGGCCCAGATCGAGTCGGCCGGTCGGCCGGGCAGCGCAGTTCACTTCTATATTCTCGAAACGGCGGCCCATCTTCGCCTCGGCCGGTCGGAAGAGGCTCGCCAGGCGTTGGAGCGTGCATTGACGATTGCCCAGCCGGAGGGCGTCACGACGCCATTCGTGGAGTGCGGGTTGACGGACTCCGCCCTCTGGCCACCCGGCCCTGTGGCCGCCGCGACCCCGACCGAGAGTGCCGCCCGACCGAAGGCGGCTGATCATCTCTACGTTCTGGGGCCGGATGAGGGCGTCCTGGAGATGCCCTCCCAACGCGAACGGGAAGTCCTGCGCCTGATTGCCGCCGGAATGTCGAATCGGGAGATCGCCGACCGCATCTTCGTGACGGAAGGGACTGTAAAAAACCACGCCCACAGCCTCTATGGCAAACTGAACGTTACGACGCGCACCCAGGCGATCGCTCGCGCCCGCGAGCTAGGCTTGCTCTGAGCGACTCTGCAGATGTAACTCGCCGAGCTCGATCTCTATCGGCCGTACCGCGAAATGTAACTTGTGATAGATGCGTCGCGGTCGCCCGGCCGGGTATACTCTGGGCATGATTGAGCCACTGGAAGACGGACGTCAGGAAAGCGCCACCCCACCCTACCGCGGGCCAGACCAGCCGGGCACCTATCGCATTCGTCTGTGTGGGGAGTTGCGACCGGCCTGGGCCGATTGGTTCGGGGGCCTGGAACTGACCACCGATGAGGATGACAACGGCGCGGTCGTCACCACCCTGACCGGCGAACTCATCGACCAGGCCGCGCTACAAGGGATCCTGTCGCAGATTCGCGACCTGGGGCTAGTCCTGTTACTGATTGAGCGCGTAGAGCCGGGCAAGCCGCAGGCACCATCCGGTAGCGACGGGAGTGTTCCACGATGACTGGAAATATGATTGAAGTAAGCAACTTTAGCAAACGGTACGGCCGCTTCACCGCGGTGGACGACATCAGCTTCCATGTCGAAGCAGGGGAGATCTTCGGCCTGCTGGGGCCGAATGGCGCGGGCAAGACGACGACCCTGGAGTGTCTGGAAGGACTGCGGACGCCCGATAGCGGCACTCTGCGCGTAGCCGGCCTTGATCCATCCCGCGACCCGCACGCTTTGCGATCGGTCATCGGGGTTCAACTGCAATCGTCGGGCATGCCGGAGAGTATCACGCCTGACGAAGCCATGAAGCTGTTCTGTGCCTACCACGCCGCGCCGCCGCGCTATGATCTGCTCGACCGGCTGGGCCTGGGCGCAAAGCGCAAAGCGCAGTTCCACGAACTGTCTACCGGGCAACAGCGCCGCCTGGCCCTGGCTCTGGCCGTCGCCCACAATCCGCGGGTGATCTTCCTGGACGAACCGACGGCGGGGCTGGACGTGCAAACACGGGTCGAACTTCACGCCCTGATGCGCGAGTTGCGGGCCGCCGGCACGACCATTGTCCTGGCAACACACGATATGGCCGAAGCCGAAGAGATGGCCGACCGCGTAGCCATTCTACTGGAAGGCGGCATCGTCGCCTTGGGCACGCCGATCCAGTTGACAGCCACCGGCGCAGGCCTGACGAAGGTGTCGGTCCACACCACCCACGGCCGCTTGCTGGCCAACGGCCATGCCCTGCCGGCCGTCGCGCAGCGCGCGGTGAAAGAGGAGTACGCCATCTTCTATAGCAGCGATGTCGGCCGCACTGTCAGCGCGCTCTTCGAGGCCATCAACGCCGATGACGATACGCTCATCGATCTGCGCGTCGAGCGCCCATCGCTCGAAGACCGCTTCCTGGAACTGACCAACGGCAAGAGGGGGAATTGACATGACCGCGTTCGCCAATCACATCAGCTTTGACTTTCGCACCGGCATCCGCAACCGCAGCCTGCTGCTGTTGAACTATCTGTTTCCGCTGGCCTTCTACCTCTTGATGGGCTTTGTCATGCCCGGGCTAAACCCGCTGTTCCTCGACGGGCTGCTGCCGGGCATGGTCGTCTTTGCCATCTATAGCGCGGCCATTCTGGGGCTGCCCGACCCGCTGGTGCAGGCCCGCGACAGCGGTATCTTCCGCAGCTACAAGATCAACGGCGTACCCCGCCTCAACATCCTGGCCATTCCGGCGCTGACAACATCGCTGCATCTGATCATCGTCACGGTGATCATCTGCCTGACCGCGCCGCTGCTATTCAACGCGCCGACACCGGTCAACTGGCTCAACTTCGTGCTTGTCTTCCTGGCGACGCTCTTCGCCGCCGCCGGGCTGGGCGTGCTCATCGGCGTCGTCTCGCCTAACTCACGGGCGACTGTCCTGTTGTCGCAACTGATCTTCCTGCCCTCCATGCTCCTCGGCGGGCTGATGCTGCCCTACGGCGTGCTGCCGCGCGCGGCGCAGATCATCGCCCAACTGCTGCCCTCGACTCACGCCATGAACGCTTTCAAGGGGCTGGCCATGGGGCAGGCGGCCGACTTCTGGCCCTGGGGGTCGGTGCTCATCCTGCTGGCCGGGGGCGTGACGGCGTTCGGCCTGGCCTTCTACCTCTTCCGCTGGGACAGCCAGCACACCACCCGCCGCCTGCCCACGGCCGTGGCTCTGCTGGCCGTGCTGCCCTACGCGGTTGGCATTGTGGCCTTCATCTAGATAGCATGATGAACCAAGACAGCCCGCTGTAGGAAACTTTCAATGGCCGAGAAAGGTAACCATGGCAAAAGAAACGTTCGATAGCGAGAATCGTTGACAGCGGGCGACCTTGTATTTACACTGTTGGAGTCCGCTCTTTGAAAACCTAATACTTGGAGGTATGCATGAAAGCGATGTGCAGAACTCGCCCTACGGAGGATCGGTAATATGATCCTCCGGGGCCTCTCTCGTGCGTCATCCGACTTCTACGTGTGGGCTACAGACTATCTGGGCACACTGCTAGAGCGAATGAAGCCGGTTGTTTTCATCGCCTTTGGCGTATGGATTTACAGCTTGGTAAAGCGAGGGTCGCTTCCGGGAAGGTATGAAGATATCTTCTTGTGGGTAGTGCTGATACAAGCCGTGTCAGCTGGTCACTCAAGCACTACGGGATCACCACTAGTGCGGAAGCTACTTAGTGCGTTCGTTGATGTCGTTTCGGAGTATTATCAGTTGCGATAGCTAACGAATCACTTGGTAGTCGAGTGAGCTGGGTATCGTCCCAGCCCTAAGGAAAGGGTTTTCAGGATAACAGGCCGCTCCGGTTGGAGCGGCCTGTTTATTAGGAATCGATCGAGCACAGATAGTAGCGAGCTACAGCAGTGTCAGGACGGCCGCAAAGTGACACGCCGCTGCCCCCAGAATGAACAGATGCCAGACGGCGTGGGTGTAGCGAATTTTGGTCATGGCGTAGAAGATGACGCCGACGGTGTATAGCCCGCCGCCGACCATCAGCAGTGTCAGCCCGGCCGGGCTCAGGTTGG
Source organism: uncultured Ardenticatenia bacterium (assembly GCA_937858165.1). Classification (GTDB taxonomy): domain Bacteria; phylum Chloroflexota; class Anaerolineae; order Promineifilales; family Promineifilaceae; genus Promineifilum. The sequence goes on along the minus strand of CALLZA010000671.1, from coordinate 295 downwards.
CCACCATCTCGCGCCAGCCGAGGACACTGATCCAGCCCATCACCACGTAGGCCAGCGTCGTCAGCACCACAAAGCGGTCGATGAAGAAGATCTTGTAGACGATGCCCTGTCTCTTATACACATCTGACGCTGCCGACGAGCGATCTAGTGTAGATCTCGGTGGTCGCCGGCTCATTATAAAAAAGACAAAAAAAAAAAAAAATGACAATGACATAGTACAGCAAGAATAACGCTACATAGTGATCGCATCACAATGCATATAAAAAAAAAAACATGATAACAACGAGACAACACA
>CALLZA010000670.1 GCA_937858165.1 uncultured Ardenticatenia bacterium | reverse complement strand
GTGTCTCGAGTGTGATCTGTTCAGTGACAAGTCGTGTTGTGTCGATTTGTTTTTTTTCAAGCAGAAGACGGCATACGAGATCTAGTACGGTCTCGTGGGCTCGGAGATGTGTATAAGAGACAGGGTCAGCGGCGGGGGCGGCTTCTATCCGCCGACAGGCGGCTCGCCGCGGCCGACAGGCGGTTTCCCCGGCGGCACGCGCGGCGCGGCCGGCGGCGGCGGCATCCTGCTGACCATCTGCGCCATTATCGCCTACTTCCTGTTCGGCCAGGGTGGCGGTGGTGACATTCTGGACACCGGCAGCCAGTTCCCGGCGGAAGACAGCGGCCAGAGCGCCGAGGTATCCGACCTGGGCAGCCTGCTGGAAGACACGGAGCAACAGGACGCCGAGTCGTCGTTGCCGCCCATCTCGACGGGCGAGACGTCGCCCAGCTTCCAGGGCGCGGGTGGGCTGAGCGGCGCGGCCACCAGCGGCGAAGTGACCGGCGCGGCGGCGGCGTCGCTGCCTTCGGCCGCCGGCGGCGGGGTGAGGCAAGGGCAGACATGGACCATCCTGCTCTACCAGGACGCTGACGACAAGGTGCTGGAGCAGGACATCTTCATCGACTTCAACGAGGCCGAGCGCGTTGGCTCGACCGACCGGGTACGCATCGTGGCCCAGATGGACCGCTATCAGGGCGGCTTCAATGGTGACGGCAACTGGACCGACACACGCCGTTTCCTGCTCCAGCAAGACGACGACCTGAATACCATCGGCTCGCCCTTCCAGTCCATCGGTGAGGCCGACATGTCCGACCCGCAGACGCTGGTCGACTTCGTCACCTGGGGCATCCAGGAGTTTCCGGCCGACAAGTACGTGCTGATCATGTCCGACCATGGCATGGGCTGGCCGGGCGGCTGGACGGACCCGGAGCCGCGCACCGCCGTGCGCAGCAATATCCCCCTGGCGCGGGCGCTCGGCGACGCGCTCTATCTGCAAGACATCGACGCCGCACTACAAGCCATCCGCGACCAGACGGGCATCGACGCCTTTGAGTTGGTGGGCATGGACGCCTGTCTGATGGGCCACATGGAGGTCTTTACCATGATGGCCCCCCACAGCCGCTACGCTGTCGCCTCGCAGGAGGTAGAGCCGGCCGTCGGCTGGGCCTATACCGCCTTCCTGAGCCAACTGGCCCAAAACCCGGACGTGACCGGGCGCGAGCTGGGGCAGTGGATCGTCGATACCTACATCGTTGGCGACCAGCGCGTGCTGGACCCGGCGGCGCGGCAGGCGTTCGTCGGCGGGCGCGGGGCCACGGCCGAACAGGTGGCGTCGCAACTGGCGCAGGGCGTCACACTGGCGGCGGTCGACCTGAACCAGATACCAGCCTCGCTCGACGGCCTGAACCGCTTTGCCCTCTACCTGCGCGGCATGGACCAGCGCGTCGTCGCCAAGGCGCGCACTCACGCCCAATCGTTCACCAGTATCTTCGGGCAACAGGTGCCGGCGTCCTACATCGACCTGGCCCACTTCGCTGCTCTGCTGGTGCGCGAATCGGGCGATCAGCAGTTGCGGGCCGTTGTGGAGGACATGTTCGGTTCGTTCCAGAACGCTGTCGTGGCCGAAACGAGCGGCCGGCAGAAGCCCGGCGCAACCGGCCTGTCGATCTACTTCCCCAACTCGCAACTGTACAGCTCGGCCGCCGCCGGGCCACAGTCCTACATCCCAATGGCTGAGCGCTTCGCCAGCGTCTCCTTGTGGGACGACTATCTGACCTACCACTATACCGGTCGCTCCTTCCAGGACAACGCCGGTTCGCTGTCCATCCCCGACCGGACGGAGACGATCGTCGCCCCGGGCTTGGGGGCTATCGGGCTGTCGCCGTTGGGCGTGTCGGCCGATACGGTGACGGGCGGCACGGGCGAGACGATCCTGATGAGCGCCGATGTGGACGGCGAGAACATCGGCTACATCTACCTGTTCGCCGGGTTCTATGACCGCGCGGCCAACTCGGTCAACGTCATCGATATGGACTACATCGACAGTGGCGACACGCGCGAGATCGACGGCATCTTCTACCCCGACTGGGGTGAAGGGGCGTTCACGCTGGAGTTCGAGTGGGAGCCGATCGTCTTCGCCATCAACGACGGGCAGAGCCAGGTGGTGGCCCTGCTCCAGCCGCAGACCTACGGCCAGGCCCCGGAAGACGCCATCTACGCTGTGGACGGCATCTACACCTTCGCCACCGGCGAGCGCCGCTTCGCCCAGGCGCTGTTCAGCGACGAGGCGTTGCAGCAGGTCATCGTCTACCGCGACACGGAAGAGGGCATGCCCACGCCGGGCACGATCTCCGGTGCGCCGTGGCCGGCGACGCCCGTAGCCGGCGACACCTTCACCGTTCTGGAGTTGTGGTACGACCTGGATGCAAACGGTCAACTGGTGAACCAGTCCTATGAGGAAGGCGGCACGCTGACCTTCGGCGATGACCTGTGGACGTATGACATCTTCGACGCCCCGGCCGGCGACTACTCCATCGGCTTTATCGTCGAGGACCTGGACGGGAATCGCGTGGAGACGTATACCGATGTAACCGTCGAGTAAGCGGCCTAAGAGGCATAGACCGTTAAAACACCGAGGAGCACAGGGTGACGCTTCCTTTGCGTCATTCTGTGCTCCTCGGTGTTTGCGACCCCATATTTGGCAAAAATCTGCTATACTATCCATATCCAGCATATCTGGCGCAACTGTTGTGCCGAACATGCGTATAGGTTACGGACAGCAAAGGGCTGTTCAGTGGTTAGCGGGCGCGCTTGCGCTAGGTCGCAAACGTGCCGGGCAGTTAAGGACTATATGGACCAACTTGTCACGATCCCGCAGTTGTTCGTCATCGCCGGGCTGTTGCTCGTCCTGGCCGAGTTGCTGGTGGGCATCCAGAGTGGCTTCGATTTGGTGCTCATCGGCTCGATTCTGGTCATATCGGGCTTTGTCGGCATGTTCACCGGCAGTACGCCGCTGATGCTCGTGCTGGCTACCGCTCTGAGCATCCTCTATATCGCCGTCGGCCGCAACAAGATTCGGCAGAAGATCACCACCGTCACCAAGAAGACCAATATTGACAAGCTCATCGGGGCCAATGGCGTCGTGGTCCGCAGCGTTACGCCGGACACCGCTGGGCTGGTACGTGTGAACGACGAAGATTGGCGCGCCTCGGCCGAAGAGATTCTCTACGAGCGCGACGCAGTCACCGTCGAGGGTATCGAGGGTGTCACGCTCATCGTCCGCAAGTTGAGTAAGTAAAGCAGGAGAGTCATGGGAACCTTTGCAGTTGTCGTCTTAATGCTGATATTCGTAATCGCCATCGCCGCGCTGGCTTTTAGCGTGCGCGTTGTGAAACAGTATGAAAAAGGCCTGGTCATTCGCCTCGGCCGCTATAACCACACCGCCGACGCGGGCCTGGTCTTCCTTATTCCGTTCATCGACAGCATCATTCGTGTGGATATGCGCGAAGCGCTGATCAACGTCTTGCCACAGCAGGTGATCACCGCCGACAACGTGGTCGTGACGGTTGATGCGGTCATCTACTACAAGGTGGTGGACCCGGTGAAGGCCGAGTTCGAGATTCAGAACTTCAACTTTGCCGCCACGACGTTAGCGCAGACCAACCTGCGTAACCTTATCGGCGACAAGCAACTCGACGAGACGCTGACCGCCCGTGACGTCATCAACACGTCGCTGCGCGAGGTGCTGGACGAGGCCACCAATCCGTGGGGCGTTAAGGTGACCAAGGTCGAATTGCAGAAGATCGACCCGCCGGCCGACATCACCAACGCCATGAGCAAGCAGATGAAGGCCGAGCGCGAGAAGCGCGCCGTCATTCTGGAGGCCGAGGGCGTGCGCCAGGCGGACATCCTGCGGGCGCAGGGCGAGGCGCAGGCCGTGCTGTTGCGGGCCGAGGCTGAGGCCAAGTCAATCGCCGTCGTGGCCCAGGCGGCCGAGACCAACTTCACCGACCGCGCCCGCGAGTTGAAGAAGCTCGAAGTGGCCCAGGCGGTGCTGTCGGGCAACCAGACCAAGTTCATTATTCCCGCCGGTTCGGACATCATCAACGTGTTGGGGCTGGATAGCGATAATGGGCGGCAAGTTGTGCCCCTGCGCGCCCGCCCGTCGGCCGACAAGTCGTAGACGGAAGAAGAGTCCACAGATTACACAGATTAAGAGAATAATCTGTGTAATCTGTGTAATCTGTGGATTCTCTTTACTCTTCCACCGCGCACCAGAATTGCAGTTCGGCCCCGCTGTCGGGGTGATAGACATAGTTGAGGCCGGTAAAGCCGTGGGCTCCGACGAACTGATCGGTCGGGCCGCTGTCCTGCGGTAGTTGGTACAGGTGCGATGTCAGTGGGTCGGCCAAGCCGGCGGCCATTGGTAGCTCATTCATCCTTCCTGCTCTGACTGGCGCGTGTCGACGGCGCTTGCCTGCTTATGGCTTCAGTAAGTAGGTCATCATTGGGCCTTTGCCCTTCACGTCAATCGGCCCGCGCGGTTCGAAGGTGTAGGCCCCGTTGAGCCGGTCGCGCACGGCAGGCGTCACCTGGATGACGTTCTCCAACCCGTAAGACTCCATGCGACTGGCCGTGTTGACCGTATCCCCCCACAAGTCATAGATAAACTTGCGCCGGCCGATGACGCCGGCCACCGTCGGCCCGGTGTGAATGCCGATGCGCACGGCGATGGGCGTGCCGTCCCAGTCGCAGTGGCGTTTCAGCACGGCCAGCATCTCCACGGCGAAGGCGACGACGGCCTCGGTATGATCAGGTCGCGGCTGGGGCAGGCCGCCGACGACCATGTAGGCGTCGCCAATGGTCTTGATCTTCTCCAGTCCGTGGCGGTCGGCCAGCTCGTCGAAGTCGGAGAAGATGGCGTTGAGCAGGTTGACCACGTCGCGGGCGTCGGCCGCGGCGCTGCGGCGGGTGAAGTCGACAATGTCGGCGAAGAGGACGGTGACATCGGTGTAGCTGTCGGCAATGGTGACCGGCCCGCCGCGCAGCCGGTCGGCCACCGGTGCGGGCAGGACGTTGAGCAGCAGCGTGTCAGCCTGTAGCCGCGCCCGCTCCACCTGGCGGAAGAGGAACAGGGCGATGAACAGCACCATCATGCCCGGCACAAGGGCGCTGAGCAAGCTGGCGGTCAGGTGGATTGACTGCGGCAGGTCCGGGGCGTTGGCCACCACCAGCGGATCGAGGGCCACCGAGACAACGGCCAGGACGACGTAGATCGCGGCGTTGAGCAGCGCCGGGCGCACGCCGATCAGCAGCAGCGCCCCGGCCGGGCCGACCAGCGCCCAGAGCATGGGCAGCAGTCCCGAGCGGAAGCCGCCCGACGCCAGGCCGACGACCCAGGGGTGGATGGTGACGTAGGTAGCGGTGATGAACACGCAGGCGTAGTAGGCGCGCGGCCGGATCAGCAGGTAGGAGAGCGTCAGACCGGAGACAACGACGGTCATGACATAGAGCCAGCCCAGCAGCGGCGCGCCACCGACGAAGTAGAGCACGGCAAAGAGCAGGGCCGTGTTGGCCCCGGCCAGCCCGGCAAAGAAGGCCACGACCTTGCGCCGGCGCAGCGTCTCGTCGTCGCCGGGCAGGGCCAGGTGGCGCTCTAGCCGGGCCAGTTGGGCCAGCAACGCCGATGGGAACCGCGGCCCCGAGGGGGCTTGTTTATCGGGGAGGGCGTCGCGGCGCGTGTTCATTGGGCGTCAGTCAGCCCAGTGCTGGGAGTTGGCCCCCTCGCCGGCAAAGTCAGGCAGGGGGATGCCTGAGATGAGGGCGTAGAGCACATCCGGGTCCAGGTCGGCGCCGTTGGGCCAGGCGACTGTGCCAAGGTCTGAATCGACTTGGGCCAGGTGAAAGTAGGCCGGGTCTGCCAGCGGTGCAAAGATGCCCTGAAACGTGACCAAGGTAGCGATGTCCACGACCCCATTGACGCCGTCTTCAAAGTAGAGACGCAGCCGGTGAGCGTTCAATGGTTCTACAGCCACAATATCCTTAAGCATAGCAACTACTCCAGCGGATCGATTGCAGTTAATGGCTGTTGTGCCTTGGCCAATTCCCAATTATCTAGCAACTTATCGCGGTGCATTGCTGCCCATCGACAACCAGACCATGAACTCGGGGCGGTAGATTGCCCCGAAGCAAGCTCAATGACTCGATAGCCAACACCGCCTTGTGTCCGCCATAACGAACATGGAAGTGCGGCGGCGGGTGCTCGCTATAGTACATTGTCACAATAATGCCCAGGAAGCGACTAATTTCCGGCATGGTGTTAGTCTAAGGCAGATGACTGATTTGTTCAAGCCCACGGTTGTAAAGTTGTATCTGGCAAAGGGTGTGCGGGCGTGCCCGCGCGGTGATTGGTGTACAATTGGCCATCTCCTCTAAGGTGACTCGCTATGGCGCTGACACTTAAGAACTTCAAGCGAACCATCCCCTCTACCATCCTGACCCGTGGGCGCGACTACTTTCAAAGCGGGCGCGTAGTCGATTTGTCATTGGACGGTGATGATAGGTGGGAGGTGGAGGTACAAGGCTCAGAACCGTATCACATCACCATTGCCCAGCAGCCCGACGGCTCTCTGGTGTGCGAATGCACCTGCCCCTATGAATTCGGCGAGCACTGCAAGCACATCGCCGCCGCGCTCTACGCCATCGAAGAAGGATTCCCGGAGTACTTCGAGCGGGCAGGCCGCAAACCGGCGCGTAAGCGTACTTCACGAATGGACCGGCTACGCGAGGCGTTGCAGGCCGCACCGCCGGAACGCCTCGTAGCCACGTTGCTGGCCCTGGCCGAGGGTGACCGCGAGATGCAATCCCAATTGCTGTTGCTGCTGGGCGCGGCCGACAGGCCCGCTGACATACGCGCCCTGGTGAAAGCGGCCATTCGGCCGCCGCGCGGCAGCCACGGCTTCCTCGACTATTGGGACGCCGACAACGCTGGGCGCAAAGTAGGCGAGATCGTCGATAGGGCCGACCGGCTGCGGGACGCCCAGCCGGCCGATGCCTTGGCCATCTATCAGGTGGTGTTAGAGGAGGTTTTAACGGCGCTTGAAAACAGCGACGACTCCTCCGGTACCCTGGGCTATAACGTTAACCGGGCGCTGGAAGGGATGGATGAGTGCGCAGAGCGGCTTTCGCCAGAGGGGCGGGCAGCGCTATTGGAGTACTGCCTGCAAAAAGCCCTTAGCCCACGCTTCCGAAACTGGGGCCATGGCTGGCAACTGCTGGAATTGGCGGCTGATTTGGTGGAGACACCGGCGCAGCGCGAAGCGGTAGACGCCATCCTGGAGCCGTTCGAGATCAGTGACAAGGCAGAAGACCGGGTAGGGATGCGCATCGACTTCGATACGCAAAGGGCCGCCGCCGTCAAGCTGCAACTGATCCAACGGCTGGACGGTGATAAGGCGGCACTGGCTTTTATCAGCGACCATATTCAACTGCCGACTTTCCGGATGATCCTGATTGCGCATCACTTGGAAGAAGGTGATTTGGGCACAGCCCGAACGTTGGCCCAGGCAGGACTAGACGCGACAAAGAGCGATGGCCTGAAGTATGGCATTGCCCTAGCTTATCACCAACTACTCCTGGATATCGCCCGTCAAAACAACGACCACAAAGAGCTTGTCGAACATGCCCGCGTCCTATGGCTGAGCCGCCTGGGGAACAAGTATTACGACCTCATGGCCAGCGCCGTGCCGCGTGAGAAATGGCCCGCTTTTCGCACGCGCCTGCTGAGCGATAAGGCCTGCCCCCGTGACCTGGCCGCGTGGGCCTACGCCCGCGACGGTCTATGGTCTGAAGTGCGCGACATCGTTCTAGCTACTCCCAGCCTGTTGCCTCCCTATCAACTTGAGATGGAGGCGCGCTTCCCCGACGAGACGGCCACAATGTATGAACGACTGGCCCAAGAGATGCTAAAGGGTGTCTCCAATCGACAAACGTACCACGAAGCCGCCGGCTTGCTGGTGCGGATGCAGAAAGTGGGTCGCGGCGAGGAGGGCAAGGCGATTGCGCGGAAGCTCATTGGGCAATATCCCCAGCGCCGGGCCATGATCGAGGAACTGCGGCGCGTGCTATAAGCCTGATGAGTGGTGTGGGTTGTTTTACCCGCGCTGCGTGCCATAGCAGACCGGAGCGCAGATGAAGCACGCCGTGCTAGGAGGGCGGCCGCAGCACGTAGGTCACCATCTCCCCCTTGCCTTTGATGAACATGGCCGGCCGCTCCTCGAAGGTGTACTGCCCAACCAACTTGTCGCGCACGCTCTGGGTCACCTGGATCACGTTCGCCATGCCGTTCGCCTCCATACGGCTGGCGGTGTTGACGGTGTCGCCCCACAGATCGTAGATGAACTTGCGCCGACCGATGACCCCAGCGACGACCGGGCCGGTGTTGACCCCGATGCGCATGCACACCGGCGCGCCATGCCACGCCTTGCAGCGCTCGACAATGCGCAGTACATCCAGGCCAAAGGCGATGACGGCCTCGCAGTGATCGGGGCGGGGCGTGGGCAAGCCGCCGGCGACCATGTAGGCGTCGCCGATGGTCTTGATCTTCTCCAAACCGTGCCCGGCGGCCAGATCGTCGAACTGCGAGAAAAGCCCGTTGAGGAAGCTGACCACATCGACCGGGTCGGCGTCGGCGCTCAGGCTGGTAAAGTTGACGATGTCGGCGAAGAGCACGGTCACATCGTCATAGCCATTGGCGATGGTGGCCGGGCCGCGCTTCAGGCGGTCGGCGATGGGCGCGGGCAGGATGCTGAGCAGTAGCACGTCGGCGCGGCGGCGGGCCAGGTCCAACTGCTGGAAGACGTAGACGCCCCACAGGAAGACGATCACCACCGACGCCGTTAGCACAAAGCCGTTGTAGCCCAGCTTCAGCCAGTCGGGGAGGGGTGTGGGCACAGCCAGACGCAGGTCGGCCGCCAGCGCGACGGCGATGGCCAGCAACGCCGCGCCCAACACCACGACGCCCTGCCGCCGCGCGCCAGACAGGTAAACGCTGAAGGGCAGGATAACGATCCACAACAGGAACCAGACACCGGCGGCAAAACCACCGACAACGAGGTGGGCCAGCAGGTTGGAGACGACGCCGGCCAGCCCCAGGCCGACGATGGCCACCACGCCGCGCCGCGGTCGGGTCATCGCCAGCGCCGTGGCCAGCAGGCAGACGAGGCAGTAGCCGGCCAGAATCCAACCCAATAGCGGCCGCCCGGCCACGAAGAACAGCAGCGTCCAGACGGCGGCGAAGAGGGTGGTAAAGATGGCCGGGACGTAGGAGATCAGCAGTTGGCGGATGTAGGTGTCGTCGTCGGCGATGGTGCGCAGGCGCTTTTCCAGCGCAGGGAAGATGCGCATAGTCGCTTTACTCCGGGCGTAGCACGATTCTCCCGAATCGCGCCAGTGGGTACAGGTCGAACGCGATTCGAAAGAATCGCGTCACGGGCGCGGCCGTGATACAGCTGTCTCTTATACACATCTCCGAGCCCACGAGACCGTACTAGATCTCGTATGCCGTCTTCTGCTTGAAAAAAAAAAAAAACTGATAGACATATAACTATAACACCATCCGACCATGACACCCCACTAACCAATCTCAGACCAGGACATCAAAAACAGACCACAACGAATCCACAACACAAGGCAGACA
>CALLZA010000669.1 GCA_937858165.1 uncultured Ardenticatenia bacterium | reverse complement strand
AATTTGGCCGGGGGCCGAAGGCAGTTTGGTCGCCAGATTGACCACGCCGTTCAGGGGCAGCAGGGCGAAGAACGACACGGTGAAGTCGAAGGCGTGCATGACAAACCAGTACTTGACCGTCTCCAGCAGCCAGATGACGACCGAGGTCAGAAAGATCATGACCAGATTGCGCGGGTCGCGCAGGCAGAGCAGCCCCTCCACAAAACGCTCGGCGAAGCCCAGCAGCGGTGCGCGCAGCCGGTGGGGTACGAAGCGGCCGATGAACCACTCAGCCAGCCGCAGGAAGCGCGCCGGCACGGCGGCCACGGCCAAGAAAACCAGCAGCGCGCCCAAGAAGAGCAGGCTACCCAGAATGACCACAAAGCGGATGCTGTCACTGGCCAGTGGCGCGAAAGGCAGGGCCACGAAGACGAACAGCAGCATTACCAGCCCGTCGAAGACGCGCTCGACGACGATGGTCGCCAGGCTACTACTGACCGACACCCCCTCGCGTTGGCGCAGCACGACGGCGCGCAGCACTTCGCCCGCTCGGAACGGGTAGACGTTGTTGCCCATGTAGCCGATGACCACAACGGGGAAGAGCCGCCGCAGCGAGATCTGCTTGATGGGGCGCAGCAGGTAGTCCCAGCGCCACGTCCGCGCCCCGACGGCCAGGAAGTAGACGGCGACGCTGGGAATGAGCCAGACGTAGTCGGCCGAGCGCAGGCTAAGCCACACGTCGGGCAGGTGCAGCCCGCGTAGGGCCAGCCAGATAAAGACGGCGCTGATGAGAACGCCGACGAACAAGCGCAAGTATCTCGATTTCAACCGCGTGAACCTCTAACACCTGATACACCGGTATCGGGGGATTGTCGCAATTGTATCAGGAAGCGGGGGGGCAGGGGAGCGGTGGAGAGCGCCTCACCCCTGCCCCGTCCCCCTGCTCCTCTGTGCTCCCACTTGCACCCCACCGCAAATCGTCTATAATCCATCTTGCTCGGGGTGTGGCGCAGTCTGGTAGCGCGCTTCGTTCGGGTCGAAGAGGTCGCCGGTTCGAGTCCGGCCACCCCGACAGCAAAAAGACACCGCGCCGTCTTGCGACGGCGCGGTGTCTTTTTTTCGCGATTCTGGGGAATCGCACGCGATTCTGGGGAATCGCACGCGATTCTGGGGAATCGCACGCGATTTGCAGAATCGCACGCGATTTGCAGAATCGCGCTACAGAGCTGCTATCAGCGCTTCCAGTTCCGGCGCGGTGAAGACGTACTCCGTGCGGCAGTACTGGCACGTAACCGATGCCTGCCCCTCGTTGTCCAGTAGCTCCTGCAACTCATCGCGCCCCAGCGACACCAGCGCCGACTCCGTCCGCTCGCGGCTGCAATCGCACTCGAAGCGCAACGGGTACTTCGACAGCAGTTTGTGCTTGATGCCGGTGAACACCTCGTCGAGGATCGCTTCCGGCTTCTGCCCCTCGGCCAGCAGGGCGGTCACGGGCGGCATCTCCTGCAAGCGCTCCTTTAGCTGGGCCACGACGTCAGCGTCATAGGGCGGCAAGGGCTGGATCAGGATGCCGCCGGCCGCGGCCACCGAACCGTCGGGGTTCAGCGCCACGCCGACCTCCACCGCCGACGCGACCTGGTCCGACTGCTCCAGAAAGTAGGCCACGTCGCCGCTGATGTCGCTGGCGGCTAGATGAACCGCGCCCTCGGCCAACTCCGGCAGCAGCAGATCGCGCACGACCGTTAGCAGGCCGGCGCGGCCGATGGCCCTGACCACGTCATAATCACCCTCGACCAGAGGCAGATCGACCTCCGGTTCGGCCGCGTAACCCCGCAGGCGTCCCTTGGCGTCGGCCTCGACGACGAGCTTGCGCAGCGGACCGGTGCCCTCCCACTTCATTGCCACGCGCTGGCCGACCTTGAGCAGGCCGCTCATCAGCGCCGCGGCCGTCAGGGCACGCCCCAGGGCGACGGTGGCCGTTGGGGCCGTGCCGTGGCGCTGGCGGGCCTCTTCGACTAGATGGGTTGTCGCCGCTGCATACCCCCGCACCCCGTCGTCGGTGGCCAGGGCCAGGTACATGTAGTCTTTCACAAGTGTCTCCTTGTTCAGTAGATCCGTTGTCAATTTCTTTCTGACGACTATATGGCGTCAACTCTTACTGATCTACTGCCGCACGGACCTGCTGATAACTATCAACTATCAACTGACTGCTTCCGATGCAGCCGGCTGGTCCTCAGCCACACAATCCGCCCGGCGTCGTCGCGCAGGAACTCGGCCTTCATGTTGATGAGCGGCGGGTCGAGGGCGATGATGCAGTCGGGGGCGAAGAAGGCGATGCGGCTGGGCGGCGGCGCGGGCGACGGCGGCGAGTCCACGTCGGGGAAGCCGCCGTGAGGAATCTGGCGCGCCATCGGTTGGCCGTCGGCCAGGTACAGCTCCAGATCGCCCAGGCGGGCCGTGTACGTGCCGAGGTACTCGTCCAGCGCCGCCGCGTCGAGCGTCAGGTGAGTCGTCTCCGGCTCGACCAGCCCCAGGTAGTGGCCTGTGGCCCACTTGACCACCTCGTCGTGGAGCATGCTCCCCTCGTCGGCGTTGGTCAACACAGTCAGGGCGAAGCCGCGCGCCGGGAACATGATGAAGGCCGAGAGCTGGCCGTTGGTCGCCCCGCCGTGCATGACGGCCCGCTCGCCGGCCATGTCCTTCAGGATCCAACTCAGCCCCATCTGGCGGCCGAGGTTGGCCGGGCAGCCGGGGGACTGCATCGTCGCCATCGTCTCCGCCGACAGCAGGCGCTCGCCGTTGACCGTCGTGCCGTCGCCCAGATGGAAGCGGGCGTAGCGCATCTGGTCGCGGGCGCTGGAGCACAGGCCGCCGACAGCGTGGGCCGAGCGGGCCAGCGCCCACGGCCGCTCGACGACCACGCCGTCCTTCTCGTCCACGCGGTGGCCGACCGCGAAGCGGCGCGAGATGACGTCGGCCGGGAAGAAGTAGGAGTTGTCCATGCCCAGCGGGTTGAGCACCATCGCCTGGGCCACGGCCTCATACGGCTGGCCGGTGACGACTTCGATAATCCGCCCGGCCAGGCCGAAGCCGGCGTTGTTGTATGACCACACCGCGCCGGCGGGCACGACCTGCGGCAGACCGGCCATCTCGGCCACGTAGCGGGCTAGGGCGTCGTCGCCGCTGCCCGTCTCGCGGAAGAAGTCGCCCAGCCAGCCGCCCATGTGGGTCAGCAGGTGGCGGGTCGTGACGGTCGCCTCGGCCGCCTTGTCTTGCAGTCTCAGTTCGGGCAGGTACTGCTTCACCGGCGCGTCGAGGTCGATCAGCCCCTGTTCGACGAGGCGCATGACGATGGTGCCGGTGATCGTCTTGGTCGTCGAGCCGATCTGGAACAACGTGTCGGCCGTGACCGGCAGGGGGTTCTCGACGCTGGTGATGCCAAAGCCGGCCAGGTGTTCGCGGCCGTTGTGTATCAGGCCAATGGCCACGCCGGGCACGCTTAGCCGGCGCATCTCGGCGACGACGAAGTCGCTCAGTTGCTGAAAGTCAGGGTCGTTGGTTTCGTGGTGGGTGGGCAGATAGTGCATGGTGATCGCCTCTGGTCGGTAGGGGCGGGGCTCAGAACCGCCCCCTTATGGGGGGGGGGGGGTGGGGGTGGGGGGGGGGTGGGCGGCAGCCCGGGCCTTGACCCCCCCCCCGCGGGGGCGCCACGGGCGGGGACCGCCCGTTGGGCCCCCGGTCGTCCGGGTCGGCGGGAGGGGGGGTGTCTGGGGGGGCGCCGGCCGCTACGACCTTGTGGTCGGGCTCAACCCTGGGTACCACCGTCACCTGCGGTCGGCAGCCCGCACGCTCGTCGAGCAGACGCCCGCCGGCGGGCTGATCGCCGACCTCGGCTGCGGCTCAGGGCTGTCGACACGCGCTCTGCTGCAGGCTGGCGCCACCCAGGTCATGGGCGTCGACGCTTCCGCAGGGATGCTGCGGGCCGCCCAGGCCAAATCGTGGCCCGGCGGAGTGCGCTTCCTCCACTCGCCCGCCCAGGACCTCGCCCAGGTGCTGCGCGACCGCGGCGAGGGGCCCCTGGACGGTGCGTTCGCGGCATACCTGCTTCGGAATGTGCCCGGGGCGCAGCGCCTCGACTTCCTGCGCGCCCTCCACGCCGCGCTGCGGCCCGGTGCCACCGTCGTCCTGCAGGACTACTCCCTCGCGCCCGGCCGCCGCCCGCTCGCGACCTGGCGCCTGGTCTGCCGGACCGTCATCAAGCCGCTCGCGACCGCGGTCGACGGCAACGCGGAGCTGTATGACTACCTGGAGGAGAGCGTCGTGACCAACTGGTCGCCCGCGCGCATCGCGGCCGCGATGACGGAGGCCGGGTTCACCGACGTGCTGGTGCGCACCGTGCCCGGGTGGCAACGCGGGATCCTGCACGACATCCGCGCCCGAGCGGGCGGGGCGCGCGCATGACCACGACGATCCGCGAGAGCGGGCCCCTGCGACTCACCCGCGACGAGGTGATGGCGCGGTTGGCCGACCGTGGTTTCGTCGTGTGGCGTGGCACGGCCAACGCGACGCTGCCCAGCGACCTGGTCGACCATCAGCTGACGACCGACGAGATCACCATCCACACCACCGCCGCCATCGGTGCGGACTGGCTGCCACGCAAGGTTGCGGCCGCCGCAAGCACGCTGCCGACGATCACCCGCGTCGAGACCTGGGACCGACGCAGCGGCGCCGGGCGCACCGAGTTCTCCGGTTTCGGGGTGCCCGCCAGCGCCTCGGCGACCATGCGGATCGAGCCTGCGTCCGGCGGCTCCGGAGAGCTGGGTGGGTGCGTGCTGCACCACGAGGTGCGCCTGCGGGTCGACCTCCCGCTGGTCGGTGGCCTGATCGAGAAGGCGCTGGCCGGTCGGATTGCCGAGACACTGCGCCAGGAGTCGGCGCTCTACGACTCCTACCGCAGCGGCACCGATCGCAGCGGCGCCCCGACCGCCTAGCGGCCGCACGGCATACCCGATGTGGGAGGCGGCGACAAAAGGGGCGCAGCACCCGGCGCGGGTCCGGGGAGTGACGGACCCGACTGGTTAGCCTGCTGGCGTGACTGTCGTGGAAACCATTGCCGGCTGGGCCCGGGAGCTGTCCGACGTGGGCGGACCCAACACCCTGCTGTGGGCGCCGACCTGTCTCTTATACACATCTGACGCTGCCGACGAGCGATCTAGTGTAGCTCTCGGTGGTCGCCGTATCATTAAAAAAACAAACTAACTACAAATGCGTAGTAGGGAAAGATAACAAAAGGAGAGCACAGACA
>CALLZA010000668.1 GCA_937858165.1 uncultured Ardenticatenia bacterium | reverse complement strand
TGTTGGTGGTTCTCATTCGCGATGGGTACTGTGGGCGTCTGCGGGCGGATGTGTGGTGGTGCTGTTGGTGATTTTTTTTTTAAAAACAAAAGACGACATCGAGAGCTAAGTCGGTTCTGGTGGGCTGGGAGAGGTTAAAAAGGGACGGTAAAGGCGGTGTTCCCAATGGCGGTGGTCCCCGCATGGGTGGTTTCTTCAACCCGCCGCGACACGGCAAAGGCAAACTGCCGATTTAATGGTTAAGCTCCTAAAAGCGCTCCTGTCTAGCGTCCAGCCACCGCACCGGTGCTCTGCCGCAACTGCTGCACGTCGCGCATGGGCGGGATGCCAAAGACGCTCTTGTACTCGCGGTTGAAGTGGGCCGGGTCGCTGTACCCCACACGGTAGGCGGCGTTTGTCGCTCCGGCGTTTTCGCTCAACATCAAACGACGCGCTTCCTGTAAACGCAGTAGTTTCTGGAATTGCATGGGGCTTATGGCCGTGACCGCTTTGAAGTGATAGTGAAAGCTGGAGACACTCATCCCCAGCTCCCCGGCCAATTGCTCCACGCGCAGGGGCTGATCGAAATCCTGGCGGATGCGTTGCACGGCGCGAGCGATGGCCGCGGTCGAACCGCCCATGACGGCCAGATGGCGCAACCGGCTGCCCTGCTCCCCCCGCAGAAGGCGATAGATGATCTCGCGCACGATCATCGGCATCAGGACAGGCACTTCGGCCGGCGTATCGACCAGCCTGACCAGTCGCACGACGGCGTCCAACAAGTCCGCGTCTAACTGGCTGACATCAATGGCACGGGCCACCGCGGCGCTGCGGGGCGACACGGTGTAGCCCACCTCGGCCATTACCGTGCTAACGAATTGCGGGTCGAGGCTCAGCCGGAAGCTGAGATAGGGACGCTCCCGCGAGGCTTCCATCACCTGGCTGGCCAGCGGCAAATCCAGCGTCACCA
This sequence comes from uncultured Ardenticatenia bacterium, assembly GCA_937858165.1. GTDB lineage: Bacteria > Chloroflexota > Anaerolineae > Promineifilales > Promineifilaceae > Promineifilum. Next base: position 4,313 of record CALLZA010000668.1, on the reverse strand, counting down.
GCAGGTAGCGCAAGGGATCATACTGATAGCGGCTGTCGCCTAACAGAACTTCCTTGCTCCCTTGAGCGATCACACAAAAGCAGGGTTCGTAGACGCTGTGCAGCCTGTCGAGCGTTTTAGACGCGCGTGCCAGGTGGATGCCATCGAACGGCTCGATCACGCCGTCTTCCTGAACAGCGTGGACAATCCGCGCCACAAGCTCCTGTTGCCCGGCCCGCAACCGTTGCGATTCTTGTCCTGCCCGATCGTGATTGTCCATACACGTCTCCCCTTTCAACGATCGATTCCTGGAGGATTATACAATCTTACTGGATGATTCTACAGCGCTCTCGTTCCCAGTTCATCTATACTGAACATCAATAGCGAAAGCGATATGATGATGGCTACCTGGATTGGGAGTAGTGAAATGCAAAAACGAATACTCGGTAACAGCGGTCTTGAAGTCTCGGCCCTCGGATTGGGCTGTATGGGCATGAGTTCGGCCTATGGGCCGGCGGCCGACAAGCAGACGATGATCGAACTGATTCGCACGGCGGTCGAACTAGGCGTTACGTTCTTCGATACGGCCGAGGCCTATGGCCCGTTTGCCAACGAAGAACTTTTGGGCGAAGCGGTCGAACCGATTCGGGATCGCGTGGTCATCGCCACCAAGTTTGGCTTTGATATCGATCCCAGTGGGGCGCGCACCGGCGGGCTGAACAGCCGGCCGGAACACATCAAGGCGGTGGCCGAGGCGGCGCTCAGACGACTCAGGACGGATGTGATCGATTTGTTCTATCAACATCGGGTTGACCCCGACGTGCCCATCGAAGATGTGGCCGGGGCGGTGAAAGAGCTGATTCAGGCCGGCAAGGTGAAGCACTTCGGCCTGTCCGAAGCGGCAGCGAGCACGATTCGCCGTGCCCATGCCATCCAGCCGGTGGCCGCCGTTCAGAGCGAGTACTCGTTATGGACCCGCGATCCGGAGCCGGAAGTGCTGCCGGCGCTGGAGGAGTTGGGGATCGGGTTCGTGCCCTTCAGCCCACTGGGCGCGGGGTTCCTCACCGGGAAAATCGACACCACCACAACTTTCCATAGCACCGACTTCCGCAATATCTCACCCCGTTTCGAGCCGGAAGCCAGACAGGCCAATCAACCGGTGGTGGATTGCCTCTGCCAGATCGCCGAACAGAAGCAGGCGACACCGGCGCAGATCGCGCTGGCCTGGTTGCTGGCCCAGAAGCCCTGGATTGTGCCCATTCCCGGCACGACGAAGCTCCATCGCCTCGTGGAGAACATCGGCGCGGCCGACGTTGTCCTGACAGCCGACGACCTGCGCCAGATCGAGAGCATTGTGTCGGAGATTGAGGTGCAGGGCGCTCGTCTGCCAGAGGCGGTGCTGAAGATGACGGGCCGCTAAGTTAGGCGGTGCCCACCCGAATGTGACCGATAGACCCCGCCAATCTATGTCTCCGATATAGGTCCTGGACCCGTGTCACCTGTTACCATGTCTCTTGGGAGAAGCGACAAGCGTGACGCAGAGACGGCGCGGCGAGACGTAGAGAAGAAGCCGCTTCTCTGTGTCTTCCTGCATCTCCGCCGCATCTCTTAGCGGCCCTCTTCATCGCCCACATAACCGATAATACCGATATTAAGGAGACAACATGCACCATACAACCAATCAAGAAGCAATTGAGAAGCTGCGCGAGTTGATCGAGGACATCGACATTGCCATGCTGACTACGGTTGAAGCGGACGGTACGCTGCGCAGCCGCCCGATGGGCACGCAGAAGGCGGAATTTGACGGCGATCTGTGGTTCCTGACCCGGGTCGATACGCCCAAGGTCGATGAGATTCAGCGCGAGAGCCGCGTCAACGTCAGCTATGCCAAGCCGGACAAGAACCGTTACGTGTCGGTGTCGGGCACGGCCGTACTGGTCAACGACAAAGCCCGGATCGACGCGTTCTGGGAGCCTATCTATAAGGCGTTCTTCCCCGAAGGCAAGGACGACCCGCGCTTGCGCCTGCTGAAGGTGCGCGTCGAGAAGGCGGAGTACTGGACAACGGACAACCTGATCGCCACCGCCATCGGCTTCGCCAAGGCGATGGCCGGGCACGAGTCCGATCTGGGCGAGAACGAGAAGCTCACCCTGGCCTAGTGGTCTTCGCTGCCATGTTGTCTGGCTGAAGCCCTTGCAGGTCTGAGCCGGGCGGCCACAGCTTGACGGATTGAGAACCGGGTGTATAAATCGCCCGGTTTTCTGATCCACTGCCCGCAGCCATCGGACGCACTTCTCTGTCCCCTTCGCCGCTGCGTCGCGGGTCAAGCTAGCTAACCCCATGCCATACGGTGGCCCTAACCGGATGACTCCAGTCCGACTGGAGTCGAATGGCAGCCGGTCATGCCGCCACAGTCGTCAACCAGGCTGCCTGTCACTGTAAGAGGAGCATACCTGTGAAGGAGCCTGTCATGAAGAAGCGTGAGCTGTTGGTCCGCGCCGATCGTTCCCTAGAGATCCTCTGGCCGGCGCGCGTCGTCGCCCTGGCGCTGCTGTTGGTTGTGGTGCTATCGGCTGCCATCGCACCGCGCGCGGCGCTGGGCCAATCCACGGAGACGCCGCCCGCCGCCGCGCCCCCTTTGAGCCCGGCAGCGGCCGCCCAAACCGGCGTCATCGCCTACGTCGAAGACACCAACCGGGACGAAATCCGTCTCATCAATCCCGATGGCAGCAACGACCGTCGCCTCTGGGGCCACAACGTGGCCGACGCCAGCGATGTTTACGACATCTCCACCCTGGCCTGGCGGCCGAACGCAGCCGAGTTGGCCTTTGCCAGTTCGCACGAGTCGTGGTGCTCGATCAACGGCCGCGACATCTTCACCGTTAGCGCCGACGGCCGTAACTACCGCCGCGTGACCGAAGCACCCGCCTGTGCCGCGCTAAGCGCCTTCGCGCAAGGGACGGTGCGCGTGCCGGTTGAAAACGACAACATCTTCGGCGAGTCGTTTACCGGCTTTGTTTACTTCCAGGGCGCGCCGGGCCTTCAGTTCGTCTCGCTGCCGCCGGGCGGCAGCACGGTCGTCACCTTCAACAACGTGGCCGACTTCGGCGACGGCGAGTTGCAGGTTGGGGCAATGATCGTCGGTTTCAGCCGCGACGTCAGCATCGGCACGGCTGTCGACGTCAAAGCCAACGCCACCGTCACGTCCGGGCCGATGAGTCTCTACGTGCCCGACGTCGAGTGGGGCGTCCACTCACCTACCTGGCGCAGCGACGGCTCGGCTATCGGCTATGTGCTGAACTTCAACAGTGTCCGCGCCATCTCGCCCAACCCGATGCCACTGGACTTCGGCACAGAGTTGCAGACGGATCAGTCGGCCATGCCCGACTTCGTCGATCTGCTGACGTGGGGGCCGGCATCGCGGGCCAACCAGTTGCTCTATCGCGGCAATATCAGCTTCGATGCCCAGGGCATCTACCTGATGCCACAGGGCAGCGCCACGGCCGGGCAACGGCTGGTGACGTACGAGACGTACCAGTTCGTTCGCGGCCTGGCCTGGTTGCCCGACGGCTCCGGCTTCGTCTATTCGGTCGAGGAGCTGGACGACAGCTTCACAGCCACGCGGGCCAACGTCTTTGTCTACCGTTTCAGCAACGGCCAGCCAGTGCGGCTGACCAACTTCACTAACCAGTTCGCCGGGCAGTTGAGCGTTTCGCCCGACGGCACGCAGGTTGTGTTCGAGCGTGCGGCAGCCCAGGAAGCCGGCGCGCCGACTGACCTGTGGCTCGTGGGCATCAATGGGACGGGAGTGCGGCGGCTGGTCGAGGACGGCGGCGCACCGGCGTGGAGTCCGGGAGCGCCGGCCACGCCGCGCCGGGCCTATCTGCCGGTGACACTGCGCCCGCGCTGAGCCGTGCGTCGCACGCTCTAGGAGATTGACAATTAAATCGGCACATCGGGCCGACCGGCCGCGGTAGATGGAAATCCGCCGCTAGCGTAGAAGTGCGTTCAAACGCACTTTCAGAGGGCATCGTGCTTCTTCAGTGCGATTCATCGCACTTTCACGCTAGCGGTGGGTTTCAACCCACCGCGCCGGTGCCCACCGCAACCGGTCGGCGCTGTATGCCGATTTAATTGTTAATCTCCTAAAACGCACTGAAGAAGCGCGTCCTCTGAAAGTGCGTTTGAACGCACTTCGGCGCTAGCGGCGGGTTCTTCAACCCGCCGCCCGGAGCCGAGGCCCTATGTGCCTATTTCTTATATACACCTCCCCACCCCCACGACCCTACCTCATCTCGTATTACCTCTTTCTCTTTTAAATAAAAAACACACAA
>CALLZA010000667.1 GCA_937858165.1 uncultured Ardenticatenia bacterium | reverse complement strand
TTTTGTGTTAGATGTGTGTTGATGTTATCAGTTATGTGTGTCTGGATGATTGGTGATGATAGCGGGGGTGGGGGGTGGGGGGGTGGTGGTGTTTTTTTTTTTTTCAAGCAGAAGCCGGCATAGGAGATCTAGTGCGGTCTCGTGGGCTGGGAGATGTGTATAAGAGCCAGGACTTCGACATCGAGCGGCGCCCACTGGAGGACAGCGGCCAGGCTGGGGCCGAAGTCGAGGATTGGCTGGGCGAGGCCATCATTCTGATCGCCCCGCGCGAGGCCGACGCCGCCACCCCCGTCGAGACACCCGCGCCGCCCCCGCCGGCCGCTGAGCCAGAGGCTGAAGCGTTGTCTCCACCCACCCCAGAGCCTAGGGTCGTGACGGGCACTTTGGCCGCGGCCGAATCGACACTGGTTGAAGCCGCCGCGCCCGCGCCGGAACCAACATCGCCTCCGCCGCCCCCCAAAGAACCGCCCGCTCCTCCGGCCGACACAGCGACCATCATCCCCAGCCAGGCACGCGTGCGCGTGGCCGGCGCGCGGCTGCCGCTGCCCTTGTCCGGCGGCGCGGCGGTCGATATCTTGTTGGACGAAGCGCCCTTGCGCGCCATGCAGGCCCACGCCCTGAGCAGCATCGACCGCGAGGTCGCCGGGGTAATGATCGGTCGCCAGCCGGAGAAGCAGCCCGACGGCCGCTACATCGTCCACGTCATCGACAGCATCATCGCCAAGCATACCGTCATGCACGGGGCCAGCGTCACCTATACGCCCGAAAGCTGGCGCTACCTCAACGACACATTGTGGGAGCGCTATCCCGATGAGAGCGCCGTCATGGTCGGCTGGTATCACACCCACCCCGGCTTCGGCATCTTCCTGTCGGGCATGGACCTGTTCATCCACCAGAACTTCTTCACCCAGATCTGGCACGTGGCCTACGTCCTGGACCCGCGTGCCCGCACCAGCGGCTTCTTTTGCTGGAACCGGCAGAGGACGAAGGTCAATCGCTATGACTTCGTGTGGCCGGAGTGGGCGGCCGGTTCCTGGTAGTTCTTGCCCCTCGCCCTCCGGAAGAGGATTGGGGAGAGGGTCTTCCGCGGTTCATTGGAATTAGCGTACACGCAGAATCGGAGCTAGAAAATGGTGTATAATCAGGGCTTAGAAGCGCGAGGCGCGGGCACACCGCGAACGGCCGCGACCGACATAGCGGACAGCCGGCCGGGCACTTCCAGGTTTCGGGCCATGCAAGAACACGAGAATCCATTCCTCCGCATCACGGAGCATGACATCTCCGAGGCGAACCAGCTCAGCCTCTCCTGCCCCATTTGCGGCAACGCGGTGGAGAACCACACCGACGGTGCGGCGCTGGTTCCGGTCGTCTGCGACAAGTGTGGCACGCTCTACCATCGTGCCTGCTGGGAGCAGAGCGGCGGCAAGTGCGCCGTGCTTGGCTGCGGCAGCGACAAGTTCCACGTCTATGGCAAGAACACCAAGCCAGTGCTGAAGGTCAAGTATACAGACTTGCCCGCCCCTTCGGTCAACGGCGGCCCCAGCACCCAGAACCGCCGCCTGAAGGAGGAGCAGCGCCGCCAGGTGCAGCGCATGACCCTCTTCCAGCGCATCTGGAAGTGGTTGCTGGATCAGATCAAGATCAACCCCTAACCAAAACCAGACCTCAGAGGTTTATGAAAACCTCTGAGGTCTACGCACCATGATCCGCCCCCACCACCTCGGCGAGTCGTCTACCTTTGTGGGCCAGACGTGCGCCCTGTGCAAGCAGGAGTTCGTTGCCGCCGATGCCATCGTCATCTGTCCCGAAGACGGCAGCCGCCACCACGTTCACTGCTGGGAAGCCAACAACAACCACTGTACAGCCTATGGCTGCACGGGCCAGGGCGTGGTTGGCGAACCGACTACCGAACTGCCCACTGCACCGCCATCGCCTACCGCGCCGCCCGTTCGCCGGCCACCCTCCCGGCCCCGCGTCGTCCCTATCATGCCGGATGGGCAGCCGGCGCGCGCTCGGCCGGCCCCCAATCGGTCTGGGCCGCGCCCGGGAGCTGCCCGCCCCATCCCCAACGCCCCCGGCTCCAAAGTTCGCACCCTGCCGGCGGGCAGCTTCGGCTGCGTGCGTGCCTGCTTCATTGTGGCCCTGATCGTGGCGATCATCCTGGTTGCGCTGGCCTGCGCGGGGGCGTGGTTTCTGACGGAGTATGTGGCCGAGCCGGCAGCCAGTATTTATCATGCGGACACTGTCATTGCGTTATGGATGCATTCTGTACTCCGCGGGTTGGTAGTTATCTAATAGGTAAACCATTTTAAGATGACGCAATTTGCATAAAGGTGTCTCTGAAAAATCTGCGTGATCTGTGGATGTTTCCTCTATTGGCCAGCCGTGGAACGTAAAACAGGAGTACACCCATTCAAAAAGAGCTTATGCTACAAGTTCGGCGCGTCACTATCAACAAAAATCGTTCATCAAAGGAGACTCGATCATGACAACCAACGGCAGCGGAACGAAGGACGACCCCTGGCAGTTGACGACTCCCAGCGGCAAAGGCGATTATCAGATGTACCGCGACGGCGACGTGTTGGTCTGTCAGGTTGGTACGACAACGCTGGGTTACCAGTGGCGGGCCATCGAAGACCTGCACGCCATGCTGAAGAGCCACGGCGACTGGTTGCCCTTGGGCAGCGCCGACGAGCAGAAGCCGGCCGCCGCGGGCACGGTGGAGGCCTGGGCGCGGGCGGCCGATAACCCCGTCGGCGGCTGGTATGGCACGAAGAAGGGGCTGCGCGGCCGCTTCGGCAACTACGTCCCGCCGCTGATGGAAGCGCTGGGGCTGGTCGAGTTGGAGCACGGGCCGCGGAACAACCGGATGAGAGCGATTTAACAAAGGACGAATAGCCTTATGTCCCACTTTGATACCCTGATCACCCGTGTCCACGAACTGGACGACCTGGGCAAAGCCAGCGCCGTGCTTTACTGGGATCGCGAAGTCAACATGCCCCACGCCGGCATCGCCGAGCGCATCGCCCAGCAGACGACACTCAGCAGCCTCATTCACCGCATGTCCACCTCTGACGAGATGGGCGAGTTGATCGAGCGCGCCGCAACCGAAATCGACGGCGCGGCGTACGACAGCCGCGAGGCTGCCCTCATCCGCGTACTGCGCCGCCACTATGCCGACGCCCGCAAGCTGCCTGCCGACTACGTGGCCCGCTCGTCGCAGATCAGCGGCCGGGCACACGAGGCGTGGGTCAAGGCGCGCGCCGAGAACGACTTTGACCACTTCCGGCCGTGGCTGGAGCAGGTCGTCAGCCTGTGTCAGGAGTTGGCCGAATACTACGGCTACGAGGACGATCGCTACGACCCGCTGCTGGACAAGTACGACACGAACACCAAGACGGCCGAAGTGCGCGCCATCTTCGACGCCCTGAAGGCCGATCTCATCCCCCTGCGCGAGGCCATCGACCGCAGTTCGGTCAAGATCGACGACAGCATCCTCCACCAGCCCTACGACATCGAGAAGCAGAAGCAGTTTGCGCGCTACGCGGCCACGGCTCTGGGCTACGACTTCGAGCGCGGCCACCTGGGAACCGTCGTCCACCCGTTCGCCACCAGCTTCAGCCGCAACGACGCCCGCATCACCACCCGCTGGTATCCCGACTTCATCAACCCATCGCTCTTCGGCACGCTGCACGAGTGCGGCCATGCCATGTATGAGCAGGGTACGGCCGCCGAACTGGCCCGCACACCGCTGGCCCGCGGCACGTCGTCGGGCATCCACGAGTCGCAGTCGCGCATGATGGAAAACGTGGTCGGCCGCAGCCGCGGCTTCTGGCAGGCCCACTTCCCGACGCTGCAGAGCCTCTTCCCCAAAGCGCTGGGCAATAGCACCGCCGAGATTTTCTATCGGGCCGTCAACAAAACGCAGCCGTCATTCATCCGCGTCGAGGCCGACGAGTTGACCTACAACTTCCACATTATCCTGCGCTTCGAGTTGGAGCAGGCCATGCTCAGCGGCGATCTGGCCGTGGCCGACCTGCCGGCGGCCTGGAACGACAAGATGCAAACGATGCTGGGCATCACCCCACCGGACGACAGCCAGGGCTGCCTGCAAGACGTTCACTGGACGCGGCCTGGCTTCGGTTACTTCCCGACCTACGCCCTGGGCAACCTCTATGCGGCCCAGTTCTACGAGACGGCCGCGGCGCAAAACCCGGCCATCGTCGACGAACTGGCGCAAGGCAAGACCACGGCCCTGCTGGCCTGGCTGCAAGAAAACATCCACCAGCACGGCCGAAAGTTCACCCCTGGCGAACTGGTACAGCGTGTCACTGGCCAACCCCTGAGCCACGCCGCCTTCATCCGCTACGCCACCAACAAATTCGGCGAACTGTACGCCCTCTAGTAAGACAGAAAGAACCTCACGCCAAGATCGCCAAGGACGCAAAAGGCGCAAAGATAAGATTCTTCTTTGCGCCTTTTGCGTCCTTGGCGATCTTAGCGTGAGGTCTTCTAGAACGTGAAGCCGCCGCGCAGGCGGATGACACCGAAGAAGACCAGCAGCAGCGACAACGCCACCAGCAACAACTGATTACGGAACTTGGTCGGCGCATCGGTCGAACGCCGCCAGATGGCCGTCATGTGCCCGGCGACGGCCGCCAGCAGCATCGTCGTAGCGTGCTCCAGCCGCGGCCCATTGAACCCGCCGTTGAAGAACAACAGGATCAGCCCCAACAGAACGTTGATGTCCATCAGGATCGTATAGCCCGTCAGCAGGCTGCGGTCGAGCGACGTGTAATTGCGCCGGCCTAACCAACCGATGGCGAACTTGATAATGATAGCGACGGCCAGAATGGCCACCAGCCAGCGGACTTCGCCGTGGATGGTCGTGAGTGTGCCCATTGAATGTGTACTCCTTTGTTGGTGAGCAGGCGCGGCGAGCAACCGCAACCCTACTCTTCTTCTTTGTCCGTCTCCGATTCGCGCCGTTTGGGCTGTCTCTTATACACATCTGACGCTGCCGACGAGCGATCTAGTGTAGATCTCGGTGGTCGCCGTATCATTAAAAAAAAAAAAAATCTGTCTCTTATACACCTCCTGACGCTGCCGACGCGCGAGCAAGTATACACACACGAACTCAACCACTGAGTTGATTAACGATGTCTGACACTTATACGTACTGTAAGTAAGACAACAGTAAGCTGAATGCGTACAACAACTCAGAGAGACAGACCAAACGAATAGTTGAACGAACGATGCA
>CALLZA010000666.1 GCA_937858165.1 uncultured Ardenticatenia bacterium | reverse complement strand
CGCCCAGCCAATACCTCGTTGAGCACCATCAACCGTTTCTGTTCTTTCTCGTTCAATATCACCTTATCCATTTGGGTGACATTTTCGCTTTTCTCTTATAGGGTGTCAGATTCGCTGAAGCATAACACTCTAGTCTCAACTCTCTTGACAAACGCCCCTGGATCGTTTAGTATAGCTGTGAATAGCCTAGCCATGAATGGCCTAGATCGATTCAATTAGGAATTACGAATTAGGAATTCAGAGCGGCGAGTGAATTTCCCACTAACCACTGACCACTGACATGTACCGCGCAGAATTCGTCGGCCGACACCGTGAGCTGGAAGTGCTCGACTCCCTGTGGGACACCAACCGGGCGACGCTGCTCATCCTCTACGGCCGCCGCCGCGTGGGCAAGACGCGCCTGCTGACCCACTGGCTCAGCCAGCGGCCGGAGCAGGGGCTGTACTGGGTGGCCGAGCCGGCGTCGACGCTGACCCAACTGCGCTCCTTCTCGCAGGCGCTCATGTCGTTCATGGACCCCGAAGCCGAGGTGCCCAGCGACTTCACCTTCAGTACCTGGGAGCTGGCCCTGCGCCAGTTGGCCAACTACGCCCAGGGGCGGCGGGTGGCGCTGTTCATCGACGAGGTGACCTACCTCATCGACGTCGACCCGACCTTCGTCGGCGTGTTGCAGAAGATTTGGGACCGCTGGCTGAGCGACTCCAACGTCATGCTGGTGCTGTCCGGGTCGCAGATGGGGCTGATGCAGAAGCACCTGTTGCAGTACGACGCGCCCCTCTATGGTCGGGCCACGGCCCACATCCAACTGCCGCCGCTGCCCTATGGCACGACGGCCGACTACTTCCCGGAGTATGGCCCGGCCGACCGCGTGGCCGTCTATGGCATGTGGGGCGGGGTGCCGGCCTATTGGGAGCGGCTCGACGGCCGCCAGCCGGTGATCGACAACTTCCGCCTCAACGTGCTGCCGGCCCACGCCTGGATGGTCGACGAGAGTCGCATCCTCTTGCAGGACTTCATCACCGACATGCACAACTACGTCGGCATTCTGCGCGCCGTGGCCAACGGGCAGCAGACGATGGGCGAGATCAGCGCCCGCACCGGGCTGGACGGCAGCAAGGCGTCGTTCTACCTGAGCGTGCTGCGCGACACGGGCTTTGTGCGCCGCGACGTGCCCATCAGCCAGCGGGGGCAGGACAGCCGCCGCGGCCGCTACATCGTCACCGACCCCTACCTGCGCTTCTTCTACCGCTTCATCAGCGCCCACCAGAGCAAGCTGGCCCTGGGCCAGACGCGGCCGGTGATGCAACAACTGGAGGAGACGCTGTCGGCGTTCCTGGAGCGCAACACCTGGCTGGAGCTGTGCCGCGACTGGACGCTGCTGGCCGGGGCGCACGAGGCGCTGCCGGTGGCCGTCGATGACGTCGGTTCGGAGTGGGCGGCCAGTTACACCGTCGACGTGGTCGGGCTGCGCGAGGGCGACCCGTGCCTGGTGCTGGGCGACTGCTACTGGCGGCCGGAGCCGGTGGGGCTGGAGGAGCTGGAGGCGCTGGTGAAGAAGACGGCCGCCGTGGTGGCCGCCTTCGGCAAGCAGACGGAGTGGCGGGTGCAGTACGTGCTGTTCTCGTCGTCGGGCTGGACGGCCGAGGCGGCGGCGCGGGCCGACTGGCTGGTCAACACCTCGGCCACCGCCCGCGGCAAGCAGCGCTGGCGACCGGAAGGGGTGACGATGGTCGATCTGGCGATGGTCGATCGGGATTTGGCGGCGTGGGGCATTTCTGTCTCTTATACACATCTCCGAGCCCACGAGACCGTACTAGATCTCGTATGCCGTCTTCTGCTTGAAAAAAAAAAAAAACATCACCTCTGACAACTACCCTGCATCTACCACAGCAAAACAAACGCTCAGTGTAGCATCTCA
>CALLZA010000665.1 GCA_937858165.1 uncultured Ardenticatenia bacterium | reverse complement strand
TTCTTGGACTAGTCATTGATTACTTTTTGTATGTTGTACCTTTGTGTTGTAGAGCAGCTTACTGATTACACGTAGACGCTGTGTCACTCTTGTGTCAATGTAGTAGATTTGTTACTGCTTGTGGTCACGTATCCTTTTGTAACATTGCTATAGTTAGGATTGTTGTTGTTATTTTTTTTTTTTCAAGCAGAAGACGGCATACGAGATCTAGTACGGTCTCGTGGGCTCGGAGATGTGTATAAGAGACAGGTTGTGGACGTACACCCAATCGGGCGGGGTCGGTTCGTTGCCACAGCGCTCGCGCAGGAAGTGGCGGATGGCCATGCTGCGGCCGGTGCCCGACGACCCCATGACGAAGATGTTGTAGCCCTTGCTCTTCAGCCCCATGCCGAACTCCAGGGCGCGCGTGGCCCGCGGCTGGCCGATGATGGTCGTGGCCGGGGCGACCTCGGCCGTCGTCTCGAACGCCAGCCCCGCCGGGTCGCACAGCAGACGGAGTTTATCGGGTGAAAGGGACTTCACATGTGTCGGCATTGCCTTCTTGATTGAACACCTCTCGATATAAGGGGGATCGAACGGCAATCATACTGCCGGATCGCGTCGCGGGCAAGGAAGATAGACCTGACAGGTTTCGGAAAACCTGTCAGGTCTGGTCTCGGGGCGGGTTGCGCGGCGGGGGGGAAGTGTTTACCATTGGCTATCTGCAAGGAGAGTCACAGCCACAGGTTAAGCCATGCTTGAGACAACGCCCGAAACACAACGTATCATGGTCGTTGACGACAACGCCTATACGCTGCGCATCGTCCAGCACACGCTGGAAGGGGCCGGCTACACAGTCAGCACGGCCATCTCCGGCCCGGAGGGGCTGAAGCTGATCACGCGCTACGGCCTGCCCCACCTGGCTATCGTCGATATGCACATGCCGGAGATGAGCGGCTTTGAGTTCTGTCGCGCCATCCACGACTTTAGCGACGTGCCGGTCATCATGCTGACGGCCGTCAACACCGAGGAAGCCATCGTCGAGGGGCTGGAGAAACACGCCGAGGATTACATCGTCAAGCCGTTCAACCCGCCGGAGCTGGTGGCGCGGGTGCGGCGGGTGCTGGCGCGGATGGAGGATTACACCTACACCCTCGACTCGACAACGCGCATCGACGACCGGCTGCTGATCAACTTCCCGCTGCGCGAGGCGCTGGTCGACGGCCAGCCGGTGTCGCTGACGCCGACGGAGACAAAGCTGCTCTACATCCTGGTGCGCAACGCGGGGCGGATCGTGACGACCGACTTCCTGCTCAACCGTATCTGGCCGCTGCAAGAGGCGCGTGAAGACCGGCTGCACGTCCACGTCCACCGGCTGCGGGGCAAGATCGAGCTCGATCCCAATAACCCGGAGTACATTGTGGCAGAGAGGGGAGTGGGGTATAGCTTTAGGACGGGGGGGTAACGGCTGAGCAACGACGTCACATTGTTGATTTAGACGGCGTCCGCATCTGAGGATGCGGACTCCGCAGTTGGCGTCAACCGAAACTCCGGCAGCCGGGCCGGCACGTAGTCGCGGTTCCTCCACGGCGTGAAGCGCAGCAAGAGGCGCATCAGCGACCAGCCGACGCGGACGACGATGGGGTAGTTGAGCAGGTAGGCGTAGCGGGCCAGCCAGGTACGAATGTTCAACTGCTTGAAGAGGGGGTGGGCCAGCAGTCGCTCGCGGTAGTCGGCAAAGCGGAAGTCGTCGCGGGCGAAGGCGTCGGCGATGGCCGCGGCCGCCGGCTCGCCATAGCCCAGGGCGAAGGAGATGCCCCTGGCCCTTTTACACATCCGACGCTGCCGCGGAACGACCAAGGGTAAGACCTGGGGGCTGGCGGATCCTTAAAAAAAAAAAATGCAAAAAAAAAAGCCGAGAGCAGGAGAAGCGAAAAA